>CAYNKB010000032.1:1268-8914 GCA_964397725.1 Candidatus Woesearchaeota archaeon
CAATTCTCCCTTGATTTGTTCAACGATGGAGAAAGAGACTTTGTAAATGACAAATATGTTGATGAATTATGCGGAACAAGAAATTATGGATGCTTTAAAGAAGCTGATTCAAGCAGTGACTCTCAAATTCAGTCGCAGGAATACTGCGAAAAAATAACTCTCAGCGCTTCTCCAGCATATAGAGTCGGAGCAAAAATAAAGAATAGCACGACAGGAGGGGATTTGAAAATGGGAATATACAATATGGATGGAGAGCTATTGGGGCAGGAATGCGGGCTTCCAAAGAATACACAAGACTTCCAAGACAGAGACTGCATAGTAAATTATTCTGCAAAATCGAGTTTTGAAGCGTTAGTGTGTGTAAAAGCAACTTCTGGAAATTACAGAATAAGAGATGAAAATAAAGATACATGTGGAAACTGGGGAGCGGATTCGAATGGAGATTTTGATGTGGATTATGAAATTTATGCTCAAGGATTAAAATATGGAGCAGTTAATTCAAAGTTAAACGAAGAAGTTTATGGAAATATAAATACCGGACAGAGTTTGATAGACAATTTACAAGAGTATATAGATGAGGTTTATGATGGAAGCTGTTCTCCGAACTGCGTAATTCCATTTAGCATATTTGGGGTAACGCAGAGTGTTACGTTAGGTTCTTTAATAGTAACATATGATACTAGCTCATCTGGCGGGAAAGAGTCTAAAAATATCTATGATATAGAAGAACAGGAATTTACAATAAACTCAAGTGTTTTAAACTTTGACATCTCTGACCTTGGATTTGTGGCTCCAAATACTACTGGAAAAAAGACTTTTAAACTCTCCTTTGACGGACAGGAATTGTTCAGCAAGCAGATAAATGTAAGCACAGGATTTATCTTTGATGTAGCTCCAAGGTTTGCATTAATCGGGCAAAAAACTTTGTTTAAAGTTGTTTATACTGGAAATGTTACTTCAACTAAATGGACTTTTGAGAATAATACGGTAACTTCAAATAATAAAGAAACAACTTATACTTTTAGGGAAGATGGAGATTTTGATATTAATGTCGAGGTTACTAATAACAAGGGAGAAGTTTCAAAGAAATCCTTTAAAATAAATGTTGGGAATGCCAAAGACTCTGCAAACATTACTATAAAGAGATATGAAACCAGGATAATTAATATAACAAAGGAAATAGACTTGTTAACTTCTAGTGTGAAAGATGAAGTTAAGAAAGAAGTAGATGTTGTTGAGCTCGGTAATTCTTTAAGCAAATTGAAAGAGGATTTTAATGTGGCATCTACAGATGAGGAATATTTGGAAGTTGTTAATAACTTATTAGAGCTGGATATTCCTTATTCCATATCCAAGAGTGCAAGCGGAGAGGTTCCGGCTGCTATAGGAATAGAAAATATAGATACCAGCTATATAGAAGAAATATCTTTAAAAGAAGCTGCAGATTCCGGAGATTTAACTGATTCTATATCCTCCTGGATGAATGAAAATTATGATGTTGATGTGAACTTTGAAACTATTTCCGCTTTTGGAGATGGCGAGAGAAAGGACATTTTAACTAAATTTAAGATTAAAATGAATAACAAGGGAGATACGGAGGATGATGCATATTTGATAATAGGATATCCATTTGAGAATGTTAAGTTTATTACTGGAGAGGGAAAAGGCGTTGGAAGCGGGTCTGGAACATATGTTTTCTTTTCAGAGGGAAATACTAATGATGTTGAGTTCTTAGTTCCTGAAAAAATAAGCGTTGAGGACTTGGGAATTTACTTATCTCCTGAAATAACAAAACTCTCTTTGAGCGAAGAGGATATTTTACCTCCGGGGCAAGATAAGACTTTCAAAACAAAGGGTTTTATGTTTTGGATTATTGTTCTTCTGGCAGGAACTCTTGTTCTGTACATAATCTTGCAGGAATGGTATAAAAGAAATTATGAAATCCATTTATTCAGGGATAAAGATGATTTGTATAATTTAATAAATTTTGTTTATAACGGAAGGGCTAACGGATTGGATGATGGAGAGGTAAGAAGGAAATTGAAGTCAAGCTCGTGGAGCGGGGAGCAGATAAGTTATGCTATAAGGAAATTAGATGGGAAGAGAACAGGCATGTGGGAGATACCGATATTCAAGTTCTTTGAAAATAGGAAAGTCAGGGATGAAATACAAAGGAGGCAGCCTGGGAATTTCAACGCAAGATTTATTAAAGAACCGAGGTTTTAAAGAAAATGCTAAAGATAATCAGGAATTTTTCAAGAAGGATACTGCAGAGCATTTTTAAGAAAAGAGATAACATAAAGCTTGGTTTCTATGGGCCTCCGAATGCGGGGAAAACGAGTCTTGCAAACAGAATATGCAAAGACTGGACTGGGCAGGAAATAGGAAAGGTAAGTGGTATACCTCATGAAACAAGGAGTGTTCAAATAAAAGAGAAAGTTGAAATAAAATACAAAGGCAAAAGTCTTGTTTTTAAAATGGTGGACACTCCCGGAATTGCCACTAAAATTGACTATGAGGATTTCATAAAGCACGGATTAAAGAGGAAGGAAGCAAAGAAAAGAGCAAAGGAAGCCACTCAGGGAATAATAGAATCCATAAAATGGCTTGATGATATGGATGCTGTAATCGTTGTAATAGATGCATCGGAAAACCCATACAGCCAGGT
Source organism: Candidatus Woesearchaeota archaeon (assembly GCA_964397725.1). Lineage (GTDB taxonomy): Archaea > Nanobdellota > Nanobdellia > Pacearchaeales > GW2011-AR1 > CAYNKB01. The sequence goes on from CAYNKB010000032.1 coordinate 3,937, forward strand.
AAATATAACAATAATAGGAAACCTTGTTGCAAGAAAAATTCCTATACTTGTTGTGGCAAATAAAATAGACTTAAAAAAGGCAAATATTAAAAAAGTTGAATCTGCATTTCCTGAATACGATGTTGTCGGAATATCAGCAAAAGATGGAATTAATATGGATGAGTTTTATGAATCGCTATTCAAACTAGCTAAAAAAGTTTAAAGGGGTTAAATGAAAAAAATAAAAAAACTTGGAAAGTTAAAGGGGTTGAGACTGCAGGTATTACCTTACTCTGAAGTTCAGGAGTTAAATATAGCTCAGAGGGTGAAGAAAATACTTGGTTTGGTTCTGGAAAATAAAATAGTTATCCTGCAAGGAAGACTTAGAGCAGAAGAAGAAGCAAGGTTGATTGAAGATACTATGGCTTTAGTAGACCATGTTAAGAGCTTTAGAGGAATAGAGCTGGCAGTTATAGAGCCAGATTTGAAAGACCAGAGCATGTTGGTTAAAATGAAGCATGGGATTGCAAAGAGGCTTATTGGGGAAGGCAATTCTCTTACTGTTATAGGACCTGCTTCTATTATAAAGGAAATAAAGAGAGATCCGAAGAAGATAGAGCTTTTGTTGGGCTAAGCTTTCTTAGATTTTAATATTTTTACATATTTAACTTCTTTTCCGGTAAATTGTGAAAGATAGCCCTGCATATAGCACTCTTGATGTTTAGAGATGCTCTCTTCTGTTTCTCCAATTGTCCAATCTCTTTCGCACCTTAACTCTTGATAGCCCTTATTTCTTATCTTCCATAGGTTTGCCTTTCTTCCTACTCTGGCATCCTCAGCTCCTTCTTCAAAAGATTCAAGCCATGGAGTACGAGCTTCTATTACCAAAACTGATGGATTATTTTGAACAAATAAGATACGATTATATCCACGATTTCTCCACATAGAAATTCTTTGTAATTAAAGGTATATAAATATTTATTAACTATTAGACTTTTGCTTAATTATGGCATATAAATGCGTGCATTGCTCCAAGCTGTATAAAGATGGCTCACAAGAGATTTTGACTGGATGCTCTGAATGCAAGAGCAAATTCTTTTTCTACATTAAAGAAGAAAAGCTGAAGGAAATCTTGGAGAAGAAAGAAGCTGAGCCGGAGCTGAGCCAGAGTGAAAAGAACCAGATAGAAAGCGATGTAAGAGATATTGCTGGCATAGAAGATGAGGATGTGCCCATATTTCTAGATTTTGAAAGTATAAAGATAATAAAACCGGGCAAGTATCTTTTAGACTTGGCAAAACTCTTTGAAACTGACAAGCCCAAGATTTATCAAATGGAAGATGGAAAATATATAGTAGACTTGATATCTCCCAAATCGAAGAAAGATTAAGTTTTAAAACTAAAAACTCCTTAAAGAGGCATGAACCTAAGCAAGTTTCTAAATCAATTGGATTTTTCTCCTGAAAAGAAAGATATAGATTATCTAAAGAAAGAAAATTCTAATTTGGTTGAAGAGATAAAAAAGGAAATTAAAAAGGAGAGAGTTGATGCGGATGTATTTGTTGGAGGAAGTTTAGCCAAGGGAACTCTTGTAAAGGGAGAAGAATACGATATAGATATATTTGTGAGATTTAACTGGAAATATGAAGATATCTCAAAAAGGCTTGAGAGAATTATAAAAAATGTCTCCAAAAAATTGAATTTTAAAATAGAAAGAGTTCATGGAAGCAGGGATTATTTCAGGCTGTTTAAGGAAAAGAAATATATTTTTGAAATAATACCTGTAAGCCGAATAAAAAACCCGAAAGAAGCGAGAAATGTCACGGACTTAAGTTATTTTCATGTTAATTATGTTAAAAGAAGAATTAAAGGCAAACTGGCTAAAGAAGTCCTAATAGCTAAAAGGTTTTGTGAGGCCCAGAATGTATATGGTGCCGAGTCTTACATACAGGGATTTTCCGGATACGGATTGGAGTGCTTGATTATTTATTATAAATCCTTTGAAAAGCTTGCAAAGGAAATTTCCAAGGTTAAAGAAAGGGTAATAATAGATACTGAAAAGAAGTTCAAAAGAAAAGAAGATGTTCTCTTTGAGCTTAACGAGAGCAAAATTCAAAGCCCTATTGTTTTGGTAGATCCTACGTGGAAAGAAAGGAATGTTCTGGCTGCGCTGTCAAGAGAGACTTTTGAAAAATTTCAGAAGGCTTTAAAAGAATTTCTAAGGAAACCGAGCGAGAAATTCTTTGAAATAAGAGAATTTAATGAAAAAGAGTTAGAAAAAGAAGCAATAAAGAAAAAAGCTGAGATGATAAAGATTTCAATGGGAACTGAAAGACAGAAAGGGGATATTGCTGGAACAAAAATGAAGAAATTTTCTAAATTCATAGAAAAAGAGATATCTAAGAATTATAATATAGTTAAAAGTGAATTCGTCTATTTTGGAGAACAGCACGCAATAGTATATTTAATTGCAAAAAACAAGGGAACAATTGAAAGAATTGGACCTCCGGCAAACTTAAAAAAGCACGCTCTTGCCTTTAAAAAATCTAACAAGAAAGTTATTGAAAGAAAAGGAATTCTTTATGCTGTAATAAATACAAACATTTCTTTAAAAGATTTTGCAAAGAAATGGGCAAAAGACAATTCCAGGAAGATAAAAGAAATGGATGTTAAGAATGTGAGAATTTAGATAATTGAAAGATTCTTATTTTTTCGAAGCGGTGCCTTCGGCAGATTTGGGCAATACACCGAAAGCAAAACCATACCCATAGCTACCGTCTCGATTGTTGCCATCGACACAAAGCCCACCACTATGAAAGTCCTCACTGGAATCCAAACTGGCAACAGCATCTACAAAATAATCAGAATCATTGTTACAAATTAAAATGCGAGGCATTTTTTTCAAAGCTTTGGATACCTCAACAAGATTCTCCGCTCCGTCTATATCATAGCCAGCTATAACCATTCCGTGTTGAGTTAGGTCTTTGTGCCTTCTTATTTCTCTAAAAGTGCCATATGGAGCAAAACGCACTAATCTATTTTTGCTGAATCTAACTCCTCTTTCTGATGTACTGCCAGATAGTAAATCTTCAAGCTCTTCATATTCTGATGAACCAACAGCTTTTGGGTCATGAACGACGTAAACTCCTGCGTTTTTATATTCTTTTGGTGTCCAAGTATGCCTATTGAAAACCCAAAGGAAAGTATTATCAAGAACTTCCCTTAATATTTCTGCTTCAGTGCTATTGGCAATATCTTTATCATTAGAAGCATAAGACTCCCTTAAATGATAAGAAACCTCTCTTCCCGTTGGTATTTGCAACCCTCTTGATAAAATACCAACCCCAACATTTCTGTAATCGCCTGGTCCTATCATCATTAAATCCTGTTGCTCTTTTTCTATTCTTGGAGCTACTTTTTTACCCATTCTTTTTATTCTTGGAACTAATATTTTTCCCATATTACTTATTTTCCATTGCCGTTCTTCAATGAACTTTCTATAATATTTGACAAAGACTCTGTGAAGAATGGAGATTGAAGCCAGACAGCCATTTCTTCATCTGAATTCTCAGGAGTAATCAGGAAAAGAACTTCAGTTTTATCTGATACAAAGACTCTTGCTTTTGAGTCTATTTGCTTTGCCTTTAAATTAAATTTAGTATTAATTTTTTTTATCCTCTCTGAGTCGCCTGACAAAGCCAATCTTATTTTAATATTAGCATTATCCAATTTCTCCAAAGCTGGAATAAGAACACGGGATTTATCCTCAAAGTCCAGAACTGAAGTGCATATTAGAACTTCTTTCTTTGCGTTTTCTATCAGCTCTCTTGTTCTTGAAAGAATATTTGAACGTCCTTTAATAGAACCTGTGATTTCATGAGACTTTATTGGGGAAATTCCAACTGTGTGCAATTGCTCCAACTCTTCATATTCCGGCGTATCTTTAAGATTTAAAAGAGATTTTACTTTTTCCTGAGCATCATACATTGTTCTTGATTTCATTTTTTCAATAACTTCTGTAGGCTTTACTGCTATGTATTTCACAGGCTTTCCTATTTTTGTTATCGCAAAACCGCGTTTTTCCAAAGACTCCAAGACATCGTATGTTCTTGACCTTGGAACGCTGGAAATCTCTGCAACTTCTCCAGCAGAAGCAATTCCTTTTGAAAGTAAGGCAAGCCAAACTTTGGTTTCATAAATATTTAAGTTAAAGTATTCCTTGATTTTCTTTACTAAATCTTGCTTTATTATCATCAAGGAGCAACATTTAAGGGGTATTTAAAGGTTTCTGTAATGTTGTAACTGATGGATGACACTAATAAGGAAATTATACCAGGAAAGCCAAGACAAGAGCCACAAAACAGCCTGACGTTATAAAGGGCATGGCAGGATAGAACTTTCCTTTCTTTGAGAAGTAAAATAATAGGGATAATGCCAAGGTGGCTCCTAAAATGACTATCAACGCCTGCACAAGGCCGAACTGGCGCAATACTGTGCCTGCGAGAATCATTGGAAATACTACATCTCCTCCCCCTAAAATAGCTACTGGAATTCTTATTTGGGAGGACTTTGTTGAAGATTTCTTTATTTTGATTTTTAATGAACCTTTATCCCTCTTTCCAAGATGTGGGACTAAAAATCCTGGAAATACGCGGACCTTTTCCATTTGATACTTTGCCATCTTTTGCATAAATCCAGAATGCCAGACAGCGTAGGCATCATAAAGAGAGATGACAATTAAGAGCAAAACTGCTGTCCAGACATTCAAAAGAGGAACAAATATTGCCCCAATTCCGGGATATATCAAGAGTTCCGTAAGATTGTGAACATAAATATTTCTTTTAAATATCTTAAACACTGCGAGAGGCAAAGCTATAACAATTGCGATTATTGATGAATTAGGTATTTGAATGAGAAAAGCATTGAAAGAAATACCTAAAGCGATGGTTACAACAACAAAAAACCAGACTCTAAGGAATATTTCTGCTTTGAATTTCAT
>CAYNKB010000033.1:0-8608 GCA_964397725.1 Candidatus Woesearchaeota archaeon
AAAACATAAGCATAAATAATTTTAGTGACCTTTCCAAAGTAGAATCTCTAATTAAAAGGAAATTTAAAATGTATGACTCAAAGCAATTTGGAGCTAACGCACTTTTTGCTTTAGAGTCTGCAGTCTTAAAAGCTTTGGCAAAATCTCAAAAAAAACAGCTCTGGCAAATCGTCAATCCCAAAGCAAGGAAATTTCCAGTTCCAATAGGAAATGCAGTCGGTGGCGGAGCTCATTCCAGAAATGCAAATCATCCTATATTTCAGGAATTTCTTTTAATTCCAAGCAAAAAGTCCCCTAAAGAAAATATCAATATTTTAAATTCATCTTACAAGAAATTAAAGTCTCTCATAAATGCAAGTTTAAAGAACGATGAAGGAGCCTGGCAGACTTCCTTGAACAACGAACAGGTTCTTTCAATTTTCTCTTTGCTAAAAGAAGTTAAGATTGGCGTAGACATAGCCGCTTCAACTTTTTATAGAAATGGCAATTATTCTTATAAGAATAAAAAACTTTCAAGATTTGCACAAATAGATTATATTAATAATTTAATCGAAAAATATAAAATATACTATATTGAAGATCCTCTAGAAGAAAAAGATTTTGCAGGTTTTTCAAGAATATTAGCCAATAGGAATCCGAGAGCCAAGGTTCTTATTTGCGGAGATGATTTGACTGCCACCCATACGGAAAGGCTCCAAAAAGCCATAAAAGAAAAGTCAATAAATTCTATGATAATCAAACCAAACCAAAATGGCTCACTTTTGGAATTGGCAGAAATATTCAAGCTTTGCAGGAAAAATAAGATAAGAACAATTCTTTCTCATCGCTCCGGAGAAACTTTAGATTCTGCCTTGGCAGACTACGCCTTCGGCTTTCAGGCAGATTTTATCAAATGCGGAATTTCAACAAAATGGCGGGAAGTCAAGTTAAAGAGATTGGTTGAAATTGAGAATTCTCTGAAGTAAGGCAATCTTTATAAATCAACTTTTCTTGAAGAAAACATGAAGATTCAGTATATCTTTTACACAATAGGAGTCTTTTTCGTTTTCGCATCTGTATGGTACTTTGCCAGGGAATTTATCAGAGACTTGCCTGATCCTATAAAGCTTCTTCTTCTCATAGTGGGAATAATCCTGTCTTTCGTAATAGCTGAATTTCTAAGAGGAGGAGACAAATAATGGTATTTGGTTGGGGCGTATTCATAATCAGTTTTATTCTTGCGATAATTCTTTTTGCAAGGCACAAGAAGTTCTATCCAGTGATGTATATGGTTTCAATAGCCCTTTATATTTACACGGCTGGTTTTTCTATAACAGCTTTCCAGCTTGGCAAGTTCGCGATTCTTGCTGTGTTAATAGTTTCGGCAGTAATCTTCATGCTTTTAGGATTTTATCTGTCAACAGTAATCCATCTTAATTCCAAGTCAAAATGAAGAACGCAATCTACATTATTGTTTCAGTGTTGTTAGTTTTAGGCAGTTTTACAGTTCTTCTTCTCTACTATACGCAAAACTTTGATGAAGACTTGAATTTTAAGAAATTATTGGCAATAAAAGACTTAGAGATACAAAAAAATGACAGAGGCGGTGTTAATTACTTAAATTTTGTAAAAGCAGAAATAGGAACTCTCACGCTTAAAAATAAAGGATACTTTGCAGAAGTTTACAGAACTCCCCGCCTTGTCGGATGCATAAACGCGAAAGAAGGCATTCCAGATGATAATTTAAAGATAAATAATTTTCAGTTTGAAATATATTATTTAGGGGATAATAACCAAGTTTATCCAGGAACGGCAATAGATGTACCAGTAGGAGAAGAAAAGTCTTACAAAATAATAGGGCAGTATAATTCATATGACTTGCCGGTTTACGTTTTTGAAGACTCTGTTTCCGGCGTATCAGTCTACGAGATACCTCCTGAAGAAAAAAATCCCTTGGATGATGGCTCTTATTATTCAGACAGGATTTACTACGGAAATGATAACTGCAATGCAATAAGGGACAAGCTAAAGCCAATTGCAACCATAAAGGTTTCCGCCTGAAATAGTCAAATTTAAAAACCCCTCAAAACTCTAGTTTTTAATGCATCATGCAGAAGATTAGTACGTACCGGCTGAAATAACTCCGGATAAACCCGTACACTCTTTATAAAAATTTACAATGGCAACAAAGAAAAAAACATCAGAAGAATTGATTGTAGAAACTATAAAAGAATCTATTAAGAAGGCTGCAAAAAAAGTAGCTGATAAAGTGGAAGATATAGCGGAAGAAGTGGCTGAACAAGCCGGAGAATTGGCAGAAAAAATAACAGAAGAAAAATCTTCAACTACATCAGAGAGTAATAAAAAATCAAAACTAGAAGCTTTAAAGGAAAAGGCAAAGGCTCTTGAAAAAGGCATTAAGGAAGATAGAAAATTAGACTTAAAGAAGAAAGTTAAGCCGGAAGATGAAGAGAAGGAAAACGCTCTGGTTCCGATTGAAGATTACCTTAAATCTTCCATACACTTAGGCACAAGAGTAATAACTCCGGATATGAGATCTTATGTGTATAAAAGAAGAGCTGATGGACTTGCTGTTTTTAATACTGCTTTGTTAGATGATAAACTAAGAGAAGGTTCAGAATTTTTAGCGAAGTTTGCTCCAGAAAATGTTATTATTGTCTGTAAAAGAGAAGCTGGATGGAAAGCAGTTGATTTATTTTCAAAGACAACCGGAATAAAAGCATTTACAAAGAAGTATCCTGCAGGAATTTTGACAAACCCTCAGCTTGAAAATTTTATGGAAACAGACCTTGTCTTTATCTGCGACCCCTGGATTGACAAAAACGCGCTTACAGATGCAAATAAGATAAAAGTGCCTGTGTTGTCAGTCTGCGATACAAATAATTACACACAGGGCGTTACTAAGATTATTCCCGGAAACAACAAGTCTGCAAAAAGCCTTGGAATCATATTTTATTTATTGACAAAACTTTATGTTGAATCTCGAGGCATCAAAGCAGAAATTCCGCCAATCTCTGAATTTGTAGAAGGATGGGATACTTTGGTTCCACCAAAGTAATTTATACCATAATTTCTATATTTGATTATGAATAAAAGAGGCCTTGCAGGCATTGTCACAACTGTCCTTTTAATTATAATCGCAATAGCCCTTGTTGTGATTATTTGGTATCCAATATCAAAGGTAGTAAACCAAGGAGAAGACATAAATAAAACTATTTCAGAATTAACAAATCTCCAGGAATTAACTAAATCAGATAAAAAGGAAACTTCCAACGGCTACGATCCGATAGGCTCGCTGGAAGGTCATAATTTTCAATTTTCCTTCGAAAATGATGGATTTTTAAGAGAACTAAAGTGGACCCAAGATAATGGAAATAACTGGAAAAGTGTTTCTTCAACAGAGCAGGACAGTCCTTCATGGAGAAAATTGTATATTCACAGCAGAACAGGAAACGACGGCACAGATGAAGGATGGTCTTACACTCTACCAAATGGAAATTCTATAACAGAGAGTCATACCCAAATTATTTATTCTAAAATATCTGAAGACGAAGATCAAGTTAAAATTAATGCTGAAAGTCAATCTATAAAAATAGGAGATGAATTTACTTTTAAAGATGATACAATTTTTCTCAAAGTAAAAATAAAAAATAAATTAAATGAAAAAATTGATATTTCTTTGCCTATATATTTTGGAGGTTTAGATTTAGATGATAGTTCAAGACGTAAATTATCTGCAAAAGATGGAGGCAGAATATCTGAATTTGTAGCAGATGGAGGGGGAAATATAGCTTCTTCTTCATACCCTGAAGATATAAGGTCTTATTCTCCACTGCATGTCCTTTGGGATAATTCATTTACAATTTCACAGCAGTATTTGATAAAATTAGAGCTTCCAACAAATGTTCAATTTATGGAAAAGATTGCAGATAGAAATAAAGAGAGGTTAAAATCAGTCATAAAAACAGAATTAAGTTCCCAAGAGGAAAAGTCCTTTTTAATAGCCTTTAAGCTTTCAAGTTCAGGAAATTGGCAAGATTCTTTGAATCCGTATAAAGAATGGTTTTATGCAAATTACGGGAACACTCCAAGTTATTGTCCAACATCGGCTGCTGCTTTCGGTCATGCAGGAAATCTTGCTCTCAATCCAGATAGGTATGATGAATTAACAAATAGATGGATTCCAGGAACAAAAATTTCTGATTTATACATAGACAAAGGAACACTCGATATGGCAGAGCAGTTAGAATTGCAAAATTATGGTATCTGGGCATCAGCTCTTTGGCCAGGACACATTAGCGATGAATGTTACAATGATTTAATTAATAATGGAAACATAGGATTAACATGCAGTTTTGCAGCCAATTCAGAACTATTTGATCCCAATTTGGATGTTGGAAGCGACTCCAGCAAGTTAACAGATTTTGCAAACACATATAAGGAGAAAGACGTCAACTTGTTTTGGTATATGCGTTCATGTTCAAATATATATAATGCTGCTGTTCTTCCAGACGGTTCATTTGTAAAAGGTCAGTATGTTAAGGTAATAGATTTGCGTGATTCAAATTTAGCACAGGTACAATTTGACAAATTTGAATTTTTTGCTGATCACGGAGTAAAAAACTTTTATATAGATTATATTAGTTGTCCAGGCGAAGAGGAATTTTTGAAGTTTATTAGAGAAGAGCTAATAAGAATAAATGGGGAGGAGTCTTTTTTGCTTAGAGAGGGTGTTAGGGATAGAGTTTCTTTGTTATGGCCACAGTTAAATGTTCTCAAATTAGGTGATACAGACCATTCTGTTTTGATGTTTTGGCTTCTTCCGGATGCATCTTATTATGAAGGAAAAATCGGAGGTGGTGGATTCTTAGAAGATAGCGAAATTGATGATATCTTAGTTATGGGCTATCAGCCAATAATTGATAACGCTCTAGTTTCAGAACGATCTTCAAGACTTCCAACATGGAAGGACTGGATGTGCAAAGCCTACCAAAACCAAATTTCACGATACAATTCTTACGGGCAGAATATTGGATGTACACCTCCAAGAAAACCTTCTTATTGTTAGTCCTTCTTTGTTTTTGAATAAATCGTTTTAAATATCCAAAAATATTAATCCCAATATGAATAAAAGAGGCCTTGCAGGAATTGTAACAACAGTTCTATTAATTATAATTGCGATAGCCCTTGTTGTGATTATTTGGTATCCAGTCCAAAAAGCAATCAATCAGGGAGAAGACATAAATAAAACTATTTCTGAACTTACCGACTTGCAAAAGTTAACAGAAGATGAACCTAAAAAAAATTATGCAACCTGTGATATAAGAATAATGTTTCAGAATAATTATGCCTCTCAAGATTATTCTCAATATGGGGTGTCAAATAAAGCCTGGTCAATAACTCAGTCAGCTTTAGCTCCAGGATCCGACACTCTGCCAGGAGATTTTATAAATTTGTATTTAGCAGAAACAAAATCTGACGTAGAGGCAAAATTTCAAACTTACTTAAATAATAATCCTGAATTAAGTACAGACACAACAGACTTGTTAATGATAGATATAGAAGGAGTTACAAATTTAGGAGTTAGCCCATCAAGCTTCGGAAGTTTTGATTATGATACTGACTTGCAAGATAACATTATAAAAGCTTACATGATGAGAATAGATGTTGTAAGAGAGTTTTTTCCCAAGGCAAAAATTGGAGCATATAATTCTATCCACGCAGAATCAACACCAAATAATCAAGCGAGTCTTGATAGGTTAGAAAAACAAATGAAAGGACACTATAGAGCAAGTAAACTCGGCTTGTACGATAAAGTTGATTATTTAGTTACAAATTTGTATACGCGATTTGGTCCAAAAGATGATTCAAATTATGAAACAATAGAAAACTTTACTCGGGTTGGAATAACAAGTGCTTCTTCAATTACAACTTCTTCTGGAAGCCCAATACCTATTGTAGTATTACTAAGTGTTTTGGTTTACAACGGAAATTCAGAAAATGACAAGGATTTGGTTACATTTGATTCATCAAAGTTAATCGTAAATACTGCGCAAGAATATCCCCAAGTTAAAATTATTTCTTATTGGGCTGGCTCAACAGACACCTATATAGAAACCACAGGGGTAACTCTGGCTCAATTCTTCTCCGAAGTCCAGCCTTCTCCGCCTGATTGTCCTAAAGAACTTCCTAATCCTCCACAGACTTCTGAATTAAGTCTTTATGTTTCTCCATCAGGAGAGGACTCAAATACTGGAACTTTGGAAAGCCCATTTAAAACAATCCAAAAGGCGAAAGACGAAGCAAGGGCAAGAACTTTAGAAGGAATGTCAAAAGATTTAACAATTTATTTAAGAGGTGGAAATTACTTTTTGGATTCAACTTTGGAATTTACAGAATTAGATTCAGGAAAAAACGGATATAAAATAATCTACAAAAACTATTCTAATGAAGAGCCGATTATAATTGGTGGAGAATTAGTTTCCGACTGGGAATTTTATCAGGCAGGAATATACAAAACTAACGTTGGTTCTGGCAGGAATATTAACTATCTTTCCGAGAATAATAAGCTGTCAAAAGTCGCCCAAGCGCCTAACGCTGGTTACTTCAGCCCGATAGACAATCCATCTAATCCAAGAACGAAATTTGAATTCAAGCCTTCAGAACTTCAGCAGTTTGATTTCAGCTCTGCAAGCGTCTATGGCTTTCCACTTGCGGCTGGGTCAAACGGGCTTATTGCTCCTATAATCAGTATAGATTGGAATACGAATACAATTACTTTAGAAGAAAATCAGGCAAGCAGGTTTGAAACAGGTTCAAGATATAAAATTCTCAACTCTTTAGATTTTTTAGATTCTGCAGGAGAATTTTATTATGACAAAGTCTCAGGAGATTTATATTATTGGCCAGTAAATTCTCCTATTGAAAATCAGCAAATTGTAATATCTGATTTAAAGAAAGTCATAAGCTTTTCAGGCTCATCTGAAAATTCTCCTGCGCGTGATATATCCTTACAAGGATTGACAATTACAGGAGGCTCAACTTTGCCGATAAGCTACAGAGTTATAACTGTTCAAAGGCAGGGAAGACCTTATGAATTTTTATTGGAGAATTCAGCAGTATACTTTGAAAATGCCAGCGATATAGAAGTTAAAAATTCAAAGTTTATTGCGCTCGGAGGTTACGCTCTTCTTTCAAAAGATTATACTCAAGGCGTGAGAATTTATGGAAATTTAATAGAGGATGTTGGTTTGGGAGGAATAGGTTTTCACGGAAGTCCATACACAAGAAACTACAATAATAAAAATAACATCGTTTCAAATAATTACATCAAAGATATAGGAGTTTATTTTGGGTCTCTTTCTGGCATCCATCTTTTCTTTTCCGGAGATAATTTAATTTCTAATAATGAAATTACTCAAGTTCCTTTTAATGGAATAGAGCTAAGAGGTATGAGATATGATGAACTTAAAATAACTCCAAAATTACAGGATAAAGTTGGAGATATAACTTCAGCTGAACAGCTAAGAGAGATAATTTACACGAAGAATAATTTAGTAAAAAATAATGATATTTCTAAAACTCTTCTAGCTGGGGGAGATAACGCTGGGATTTATACGAGTGGAGTCGTAAATAATATTTTAGACAACAATAGGATACACGACATAACTCCAAATCCTTCAGGTTTCGCAGCAGGAATTTATTTAGATCCAAATTCCGACTTTACAACGATAAAGAAGAATATAATTTATAACATAAACGGAGTTGGAGTTCCATTAACTTTCAAAGGAATAAATATCACAGTTGAAAACAATATTCTTGCGAATTGGAGAAATGGCCCGAATATTTTAATAATAGACTTAATGTCCGATTATTCCTCTCTTCCTCTGGACAGGAGAATTGACTCTCCAACTCAAGACGCAGTTATAGAAAAAAATATAATGATAAATACTTTAACAGGAAATGGCGGCAGAATTTATGATCTTTCCGTCGGGCATTCCACAACTATTCCAAAATGGAATGAAAGAACTTCTTCTGGAGGAAGAAATTTAATATTGCGTTCAAATAATAACTTATACTACTTTGCAAATGGGGGATATCAAATAAAGGTAAGCGATTATAATTGGGATGCTTCGCAGTCTGAAGGAGGATTTATTTCTTTAAACGATTGGCAATCCCAATATAATCTTGACAAAAACTCTCTAGTAGAAAATCCTTCATTAGATGGAAATTATAATCCTGGTAACTCTCAAGCCCTATCAGCAATAGGTTTTCAGCCAATAGACCAAAGCAATATAGGATTATTAGCCGATTTTCCCTTTCAAGTTAACTAGTTATTAGAATCAAAATTCGTCGCAAGGTTTATAAAGCAAATTTTCTCAGTCATATTGTTAAAATGTTAACTGTAATGAGTGCCTTAATGTTTAACGTCGAGAAAAGTCCTAGAGATTTAAGTCGGCATATTTGTATTAAGGTATGAGGTATGTAAAATTTAGTAGTACTTACAAAGCCTTCAACACGAAAGTGTTGAATGGACAGAGATTAAAAATCTCTGTATAATTTCTTTAAACTTCAATAAATTTGGAGGCAATATATTTTTGAGTGTTAA
>CAYNKB010000034.1:0-8483 GCA_964397725.1 Candidatus Woesearchaeota archaeon
CCTCAAAGACTATTCCAACTCCAACAAACGAATTAAATCGCGAGCAATTGGAAAAAAGATTAAAAAAACATCAGCCGAGAATATTTGACAACGTCCACGTTTCAGTATTGCCGGATACGGAAGTTGTTATCAATGATTCAAGCGGAATAAAAATAAAAGAGATAGGGCAGATTCTTGAAGAAGAAAAAGATCAGCTAAAAGTTCCTGCATTTGATCCTGAAGATTTGAAAATTAAATGGTACAATGCTAATTTTATAAAACACGATTATAAGGGGAAAATCTTTAATATAGAAACGAAATCAGGAAGAAGTGTTTCTATTACTTCAGGTCATAGTTTATTCAAATTGGAAAAAGGAGAAGTAGCAGCGGAAAAGGGAGATTATCTAAAAGAAGGAGATTATTTGGCTATTCCAAAGAAATTTTCATGGCATAAAGAAATAGAAGAAGTAAATTTAGAAGATTACATCAGCATTAATGAAAATAAGCATTATCATAAAATTAATAATTCTCTCTATTTTGATAAAATCCCAATATCTGATTTAAAGATAAAGTTAACAAATGAATTTGCGCGTCTTCTGGGTTACTATTTAGCAGAAGGCTCAGCCCCAAGACATCTATCATTGGTTATAAATAAAAATGAAAAAGACCTGTTGGAAGAAATAAAATTATGCATAGAAAAATGTTTTCCATCAAAAGTCAATATATCCTATAGAGGAAACGCTTGCGAGATTGTTTTCGGGGCAAGAACACTCAGAAATTTATTTAAAATATGGTTTGGAAATAACGCAAGAACAAAAAAAGTTCCAAAGTTTGTTTTTTCCGCAAATAACGAATTTAAACTAAACTTTTTAGGAGCTTACATAAATGGAGATGGAGGCATAGATAAAGGGTCTGAGCATTTTAGAATAAGGATAAAAACCGCTTCAAAGAAACTTGCTTCAGATATTCTTTATCTTTTCTCTCAGGTTGGAATATGTGCAAAGTTTGACGGGGTGCAGACAGGAAAAAGAAGGAAAATCGCTGGAAATGAGAAATACACCGAAGAAACGCAGTCTTATGTTATAAGAATACAAAATATGCAGTACATGTCAGTCTTAAAAGACTTTTTATCAGAAAAATTTAAGATTCAGATAGAAAGCAAATTGTCAAGCTTAAAATTCGCTCAAAAACTTCCTCCGGAAGCCTTGCCTATTGAAAAATTGGATTTGGCTGAAATTGACCCAAAAAAGGGAACTTATCTTTTTGATATTAAAAACTATAGGATTAATAGTAAAAAGAAAAAAGCCCACATAAGTTCAGATTTGCTTATTGAGCAGTCAAATTCTATTGCTGGATTCACAAATAAATTGGTGCAAGGTGATCTTTTATTTGATCCAATAACAAAAATAAGCTCATTTGATTATGCTGGTCCTGTATATGATTTTTCTGTTCCGGGAGTAGAAAATTTTATGGGGGGCTTTGGAGGAATAATGCTGCACAATTCCGGCCATGGCGGCAGAGAGGATCTTCGTGATTTAATAAGGCTTACAAATCCAGAGCATGTTATCCCTTCTCACGGAGATTTAAAGAAGCGTACCGCGGGCGCCGAGCTTGCTCAGGAAATAGGATATAAATTAAATAAGACAGTTCACTTAATGGACAATGGAGCTTGCTTGGAGTTAAAATGAGGGATGAAATTTTAGCAGGAATTAAAAACGCAATGGATCGCGGATCTTCTTTAGACGACGCTGTAAGGTCTTTCATTAACGCGGGATATAATCCGGTTGAAGTCAAGGATGCAGCCAGCCAGATTCAGGAGGGAGCAACAACAATTTTAAACCCCCAGACTCCAAAAAAACTGCCTTCATCAAATAATCTTATTCCCCCAAAGTCTCAGGATTTTGAAGCTCCTCTCCAGTCTTCTTACGCTCCAAAAAAAAGCAGAAAATGGATTATTGTGCTAATATTAATTCTTCTTCTTTTAGCCATCGGCATCGTCTTAATAACTATCTTCCAGAAGCAGATTCTTGGTTTATTAGCATGAGATCCCAATCTCTTATATTTTTCAGGGAATCTTTTAAGGATTTTATTAGAAATCCAATCTTAGCCATTCCGACTGCCATACTCCTAATCTTCTTTACTTTATTTTCCAAGCTTTCCGTTTCGGTGAATTACAAGTTTACACAAACTCCTGCAATAACAGCCTGGCTTGTATTTTTTGTTGTAATCTCCCTTTGTGTTATGTCTTTTCTTTTTTCTTCTTTGATTGGAATGTCCAAAGAATCTATAGGCAAAAAGGCATCTCCAAGGAGCTTTTTATTTTACGGGAAGAAGTTCTGGACGAAGAATTTTGTGATAATTGTTTTAATCCTCGCAGTCTACAACGCGATTAGATTTGCAGCGCACTACTCTGCATTCTACATAGGAAAAGCTATTTCATTAGATGTAAATGCTGCAAAGATATTATTCTTTATAATATTCTTTGTTGGTTTGGCAGGAATATTAATCTTTCTTGCTTTCTCTAGTTTTTTCCTTATAGTTTACAACCTTTCAATAAAACAAAGCATTAATAGTTCTTTCTCATACGTCTCAAAAAATTATCCTTTAGTTTTATCTTTAACAATTCTATTTTTTATAATTAATGAATCGCTTTCAAAAATAAATTATCCTTTGATAGTTGACATAATAAACTCACTAATCATAGTTCCTTATATCTCTTTGATTTTTACCCGCCTTATGTACAAAAAATGATTTACTCTCCTGAAGAAGATTCTTATTTATTGGAAAAAGAAGTCAGAAAGATTTCAAAAAATAAAAAAGTCCTTGACATGGGCTCGGGCTCTGGAATACAGGCTCTTTCTGCCCTTGCTTCAGGCGCAAAGTCAGTTCTCGCTTCAGATATTTCCTCTGAATCTCTGGCTTTTTTAAGGAAAAATAAAATTCCTTGCGTTAAGTCAGATTTATTTGATAATATCCACGAAAAGTTTGACCTGATTGTTTTCAATCCTCCTTATCTCCCTGAGGATAAACTTGAGGATTCCGAAAGCGCCTTGGCAACAACCGGCGGAAAAAAGGGAGACGAAATAATACTTCGCTTTCTCAAGGAAGCCAAGCCCCACTTAAACACTAATGGAATAATCCTCCTTCTCCTATCCTCCTTAACTCCCATGGATAGAATAAAGAAATTGTTAAAATCCCTAGGTTTTAATAAAGAGATAATTTCATCAAAAAAGCTGTTTATGGAAACCTTGTATGTTTTAAAGATAGAAGAGAAACCTTTAAGTTGAAGAACCTTAAATTTATAAAAAACATACACTTTCTTAATTTTTCTTAAATATCATTTCACCACAAGAAGAACAGAACTTATCTTTTTTAGATAATTTAGAGCCACATTCTGGACAATAACCTTTTTCTTTCATTTCAACACTAAATCTAATTTTCTCTCTTTTATTTCTTTCTATTTCCTTATTCCCTTATAAGCCATTTTAGTAGCACCAACTGTTCCTCCCACTACGGCTCCTCCAGCTATAATCTTTAAACCCAGAATTATTAAGGGGATACCTATAATCAATCCAATAATCGTCAATGAAAACATTATACCTACAAATATTAAGAAAATTCCTGCAATCAGAGTCCAGATACTTATTGTTGAACCTGCGCCCATTTTAATTACATCCTATAAAACATTGGTCTGTAAATATCCAATTAACTTGCTGATATCTTGTCTCGGGTTTTGTTTTGGTTACAGTTCTGTATCTTAATTCATTTCTATATTTGGTTACAGTTCTAGTTTTCTGTTCTTTCTTGGATTTTGTAACATCTTGCTCTGCGTACTGCCCAGAGTCTATTGTATATTCAAAGTTGATATCATCTGAACTACCTCCATCATAAGTAAAATCAAAACTTCCAGTTTCTCCAGAGGAAAGACAGTTAGTTTCTTGAGCTTCTTTTCTTAATTGCTTATTTTTGCTTCCCTCTATAATATTTCCATTAACTGTTATACACCCTTCTATATTATCTATATTTCTAACATCCAGATTTACATACCAATATATATCTCCAAATATTTTTGAAAAAAATCCTGTCTTAGATTTTCTAACTGGTTTAGGATTTCTATCACCAACTATTTCATAATTTAAATCTCCAATTTTAACATTATCTTTCTCCTGATATGTTACATTTTGTATATATGGCTCCTGCACTTGATAAGGTATTGGTATATAATAGCTTTCTTGAGCTTCGTAAGGAACTTGCACAGTATAAGATACAGTTTTATGCGGTAAAAATATTAGTAAGTTTAAAGCAAAAATCATAATAGCTAAGAATACAATAAACGAAACAATTTTATTTTTAGGGCGGACATTTTCATCATAATCTTGTTTATATTTTCTGGGCATTTTACATATTTTTTAACAACGATAAAACGATGTAGTGTTTATTTATAAAGATTCTGCCCTCTTTGTTATGCTTTTTAGTAGTAAAGAGAACCAATGTTTAATAGAAGTTCTGAAGATTCTTAGCAAGGGTAATTCAAAGTATGGAACAATGTTCAAAAAGACCAAAGTTTCTCACACAACTTTGCAAAGAGTGCTTAAATGGCTGTTGGAGCGAGGATTTATTATAAAATATGATGTTGGGCACATGAATGTTGATTATGAGATAAGTGAAAAAGGAAGAAGATTATTAGATTTACTAATTCAGGTAGTGAAAACAACATAGTGTTATGTAATAATGATTATAAAATTTGTAACACTATGAATATATTTTTATATAATATAAGTTAGAGAGAAATTGACTCTTTAAAATTTTTTAATTTTTTAAGGGAACTTTAACTTAACATTTCAATAGAAGATAAACTTTAAAACCCTTGATTTCTCCCATTTTATATGGATCAGGAAACAATGCTTAAAGCCTCTTTTCTTGAAAGGCAGACTAACGAGCTTGAGCAGTACTTGGAATTTATAGACTCCCAGATAAATGAGCTTGAATTATTTAAGGAAAACCTTGCTGTTTTGTCCACATCCGAAGAAAAGGAAATCCTCTCATCTTTGGGAAAAGGAGTTTTCTTGAAAGGAAATATGACTGAAAAAAAGCTTTTTGTTGAGGTTGGCTCCGGAGTTGTTTTAAGAAAAACACCTGAGGAAGCTGGTGAAACTATCTCTTTCCAGGTAAAGAGGCTTAAAGAGCTCCGTATCCAAGGGCTCTCGCAATTAGACTCCACAAGAACCCAGCTGTCTGATATTATGGAAGAAATGGAAAAGCATTTTTCCAAAAAAGAGTAAAAACCTTCTAACTTAACATAATTACCTTATAGAAATAATATAATAATACTTGGCCAACAATGGTAATTCATAAGTAAACCTATAAATATAAAACTTGATAAAATATTAATCTATAGAAATGGATTAGATAAAGAAAACTATTTAACCTCCCCCAATATAATAATCAATAAGAGATGAAAAAATGTTAGAAATGCTTATGAACCCTATGAAGGCCGAAAGAAGACCTTGGGAGATGTTTTTTGTCGGCGCTTTTTATGCAAGCATTTCAATTCTTCTTGTTAACTGGATTTTCGCCCAGGATGCAGTTTTATCAAAAAGCTCAGGAATCTTGGTTGTCACATTTACAGTAATGTTTTCAATTCCATTTATGTATTATATAATAAAGTTAGAAGAAAAAAAGATAACAAATACCATAGGAACTTTCGCCCTGTTAGCAGAGCACAAGAAAGCAATTTACGCCTTTTTATGGCTTTTCTTTGGTTTTATAATTGCCTTTTCATTTTGGTATGCTATACTTCCTTCAACACAAAGTTTCAGAGCTCAGATTGAAACTTATTGCATCATAAATCGTCCGGCAAACTTTGACCAATGCGTTAAGCAATACGGAGTAAAGGACATAGCAACAAGCACGGCATTTCTAACGAATAAAGAGCGTCTTTTTCTAATTTTCACAAACAATATGTACGTTCTCTTGTTCACTCTTTTGTTTTCTTTAATATTCGGAGCAGGAGTTATTTTTGTCCTGGCGTGGAACGCCTCAGTCATAGCTGCAGCAATAGGAATATTTACCCAAGCCGATTTGAACTCTCTTCCATTAGGGATTATGCGATTTATGATTCACGGCATCCCCGAAGTGGCTTCCTATTTCATAGTCGCCTTGGCTGGGGGAATAGTCTCCATAGCAGTTATCCGCCACGAAGCCGGCACCGATAAATTCTGGCGCATACTTCAGGATTCTCTTAATCTTATAATTCTAGCCGTCGTGGTGTTATTTCTTGGAGCGCTTATAGAAGTCTTCATAACTCCTCTGCTTTTCTAATGTAAAGGAACCTGACTATAAAGTAAGCTCAATACCATAACTTCATCAAGATAATAATGTAAAATATATAACAAATTGGCAAAATGAGGGGTTATAGAGTGGACTTAATATGACAGAACTTTTAAATAGGTTATTTTTATAGGATTAATATAAAAAGATGACAGAAAATATTGGTGTTTCTGGAGAGAGAAAATCTGAATCAGTAGACAAGGAAATAGAATTGAGAAAAGAAAAATTAATGGTTTTCATAAAGAAAAATTATAATTGGGCAGCTTATCTTGTTCTGGCTTTTTTAGTATTTCTGTCTATAAAGATAAGAACAAGCAATCTCCCAATTTTAAAAGACATCACAACAAATGATTGGACTCTTGGCCCTGATTTGGATCCGTTTTTATTTCTGCGTTGGGCTAAATATATTGTCGCTAACGGCTCTCTTTTTGCCCTGGATAAAATGAGATATATGCCTTTTGGATTAAAAACAGACGAGGAATACCTTTTGCACCCCTATTTAATTGCCTGGTTTCACAACGTCTTCTCCCTGTTTGGCTCGGAATCTGTTACCTATTCCGCAATAATTTTTCCAGTATTCATGTTTGCTCTGACTGTAATAGCCTTCTTTTTCTTATCTAGGAAGATTTTCCTAAACTCTTTAGGGGAAAAGAAAGCAAATATTATCGGCTTGATATCTTCGTTCTTCCTTGTTGTAATGCCCGCTCTTCTCCCAAGAACAATAGCTGGAATTCCGGAAAAAGAAGCTTCAGGATTCTTATTCATGTTTTTAGCTTTCTATTTCTTTTTAGTATCCTGGGATTCAAATAAAAATATGCAAAGATATTCTTTTGCTGTTTTGGCTGGTTTGGCTACGAGTGCAATGGCAATGGTTTGGGGAGGATACATTTTCATATTTATTACGATTGCTCCAGCAGTTTTGCTTTCGTTTATGCTTGGACAAGTGGACAAAAATAAAATCTATGGCTATGCGACTTGGTTTTTATCAGCATTTGTAGTAATGAATTATTTTTCTATTAGATATCCATTAATAAGTTTATTTTCTTCTATCTATACTTTAGTGCCAATTGTAGTTTTAATAACGATGCTTGTCCATTTAGCAATATTTAACACTAGAGTTAGGAAATACTTGGATAAACCTTGGATTTCAAAAAGCCCGCCTCAATTAGTCTCTCTAATCTTAACATTCGTGATTCTGACTGTTCTAGCAACCATATTTTTTGGACCCTCTTTCATCCAAGGGCAAATACAAAATATGATAGACAACCTAGTAAAGCCTGCAACCTCTCGTTTGATTCAAACCGTAGCAGAGAACAGCCAGCCTTATTTTGCTGACTGGGCTGGAAATTTTGGGCCGATAGTAAAAAATATTCAGCTCGCATTTTATCTATTCTTTATCGGCTCAATCTTCCTTTTCTATGAGTCCCTAAGCTCCCTGAATAAAAAGAGAAGAGCAGTTCTGACTTTGGCTTATTCAATTTTCATTATTTCAATGGCATACAGTAGATATTCTGCAAGCGGCGCGTTAAACGGAGAAAATTTTGTAAGCCTGAGCTTTTATGCCCTTGGCTTTCTTTTATTCTCACTAACTTCTCTTTTTTATTACTGCAAACATTATCAGGAAAAATCAGAAGTCCTAAAAAGAATAGATTTTGGCATGATATTCTTAACAATGATGTTTCTTCTTGGTTTAGTCTCTGCAAGAAGCGCCGTTAGGCTTGTTATGGTTTTAGTCGCTCCAGCCTCAATTATCCTTGGATTCTTTGTAGTTCATACTTATTCAAAGGCAGAAAAATCCCTAGATTCAAAGAAGACATTTGCTTGGGTGGTTTTTGCTCGGTTTTATCTGCGACATTCTTTGCAGGTTATGCAATGTACAAGGAAAATAGCAGCCAGGCAGGTTTATATGGGCCTACAGTTTACACGCACCAGTGGCAGAAAGCAATGTCTTGGGTTAGGGAAAATACTTCTCAAGAAGCAGTTTTTGCGCACTGGTGGGATTATGGATACTGGGTTCAGTCAATTGGAGAGCGAGCCACCGTTCTTGACGGAGGAAATGTAATTTCATATTGGAATCATCTTATGGGCCGTTATGCTCTGACAGGAACTTCAAACACCGACGCCTTGGAATTTTTATACGCCCACAATGTCACTCACTTCTTAATAGACTCCAC
>CAYNKB010000035.1:0-994 GCA_964397725.1 Candidatus Woesearchaeota archaeon
CTTTTTTTGACAAACCTAAAGAGATTCCTATCATGTCCTGCTCTGCGATGTAAGTCTCAATGAACTGCTTTGGAGTTTTTTTCTTTACTTCTTGCGAAAAAGTTGAGTTTGATACTTCTGCGTCAAGAGCAAGAATAGAAGAATCTGAAAGAGCTAAAGCAGACAGGGTTTTTCCGTAAGCCTCGCGGGTTGAAATTAGGCTTTGTTTGAAGATTGGAAGAGTTAATTTGGATTTTCTTATCTTAAATGAAATTTTGGATGGTTTTGAGATTGATATTTTAGGCATATTTGAGTCTGGAATTTCATTTAATGCTTTTTCTAAAAGTTCTTTAGGAATTATTTTTCCATGCCAGTTTTCTTTGTTTTCAAGGAATGAAATTCCTTTTCCTTTTATTGTTTTTGCTATTATTATGGTTGGCTTTGAGGAAGATTTGGCTTTTTTTAGAGCTTTGAGTATTTGTTTTATGTTATGTCCCTGAACAACAATTGTTTTCCATCCGAATGCTTTGAATCTTGATTTGTATGATTTTACGTTATGGCCAAGCATAGTCTGTCCTGTCTGGCCAAGGCGGTTTGCATCAACTATGGCGATGAGATTGTTTAAGTTGTAGTAAGAAGCTAGTTGCAGGGCTTCGTATATTGAGCCTTCTGAAAGCTCGCTGTCTCCCATTAATATATAGGTTTTGAATTTTCTTTTTTGCAGTTTGGCTGCGATTGCGAAGCCGATGCCTATTGAGAGCCCCTGCCCGAGTGAGCCGGTTGCAGTTTTTACCCATTCTAGAGAATTCGGGATTGGATGGCCTTCTAACGGGCTTGCTAGTTTTCTTAAAGAAAGGAGATTGTATTTTATGCAACCTGACCTATATAGAGCCGAATATAAAATTGGAGCAGCGTGCCCTTTGCTTAGAATGAATTCATCATTGTCTGGATTATTGGGGTTTTGAGAATCGTATGACATTGCTTCAAAGAATAAAGAAGATATTATTTCTGCGCA
>CAYNKB010000035.1:1004-7111 GCA_964397725.1 Candidatus Woesearchaeota archaeon
GAGAGGCAGGAAGTTGGATGCCCAGAGCCTGCTTGTGATGTTGAGAGTATTGAGTCCCGCCTAAGGATGTTTGCTATATCCTGAAGTTGTTTTATATTTGCCATTTGCTCTTTTTACCTATATCAAAAAGGAACGGGCATTTATATTGTTTTTGTAATTGATGATTGCCTGTATGCTTTTGATTTAAGTCTAGTTCATCTTAAAATTATATATAAAATTTAATTAATAGGAAATTATGTGAATTATTGTTTTGTATGATATGCAGATTTGTAATATAATTTGTTAGGCAAGAAGTCTCTTTTTTACATAGCATATTTGATAATAAAATATCAAATTACATATTATGTAGCTACATAAATAATGAATTATTATTGGGGCGCTGTTTTACATAATTTTATAAGCTTTATTTCATAGATTGGATTATGAAAAGATGGTGCTTTTTAATATTGTTAGTATTGTTTTTTATGCCTTTTGTTTCTGCCAAAGCCATTTGTTCTGATGGGAATTCTTCTGTTATGGATATAAAAGGAATTGAGGCTGGCGATGTGGGAACTATAATGGGCATCAAAATTGGAGTCATAAATTCTGATGATATATCAGTTTTTAACAGATATACGGCAGATGTTTTTATTGATTCCGGAAAAGCTTCTGTTTCAAACGGGACTTCTAAAGAGATTTTATTGGGCGCTGGGAATTATAATGTCAGTTTTGTGAGTTCAACAGATGAAAAGGCCAAGGTAAAAATAGGAGGAGATGAAGGATTTGTAGACTTGGAAGATTATGCAACTATCGGAAGCTTAAATGTTTATTTGCTTAGCGTTGAAGGACCGAGCGGAAATGATTTGGGAAATGCTGTTGTTTTGATAGGAGTTAGCAAGATTTCTTTTTCAAATGACCAAAATCCATCTGAAATTGTGACTGTTGGAGGAAAAAAATATCTTATTGAGCTCTTTTCTGCTTCTGATACAGAAGCTTTATTTTCTGTAAGCTATTGTGGGAGCGGAGAGGTGCAGGAAGAGGCAGATGTTGTTGCGGCTAATGAAACTAATGTTGTTAATCAGACTGCAACCAATGAGACTGAAAACAATGTTGCCGAGGAGGCACAGAATTCAAGCGAACCGCAGATTAGTGTGGAGGAGGCGAGAAGAAGAGCGGCTGAACTTGAGTTGGGAATTAATATAACTGAGAAGAATGCTAGCTCTTTAGGGGGGAAATTTGGAAATGCTTTGGGCTCTGGATGGACTTGGATTGGTTTTCTTGGGGTAGTTGTTATTGCGATTTTTATTTATTTTTTAATTAGACTTTATAGGAAAGAGAAGTGAATAGTTATTACAAATAAGTATGGATAAATAATTGTTATTGACATAACAACCGCTATTTATCATATTTGGCTAATAATTTCTGTTTTTATATCTTAATATAATTATAGAATTCAAAAGAGAAATCTAACTATCCTTTTGAGGTTTTTGTCTGGGAACAATCATTCTAAAAGCTGTAGAAATATCCATTCCTTGTATGTATACTGCCCGAAGGTCTTCCATTCTTTCTCCTCTTCTTGCAAAGGCCTCATCGCATACTAATACTTGGGCGCCAGACAATTTTCCCTGATAATAATCTCTTATTTGTTCATTTGTATTTGGCTGTTGAGCATCTCTATAAAGAGGGTTACCAAGGTCTGCATTAGGATTTACATTTGTTAAGAAAGTCCATCCTTCAGCTTCCCTTTCTGTTTGAAAATCTGATTTTACCTTATATTCTAATTCTTCTGATGGTCTGTAATCGAAGCTTTCAATTTTCATGAAAATTGAAAAATATAATACTATTTAAATTATCCTTTCCAGTTTATCAAGGGAGAAAGGTGCTTGATTATCTTTACGCTGGGCTTTTGAAGAGCCATTACTTCAAAGAGGTCTTTGTATGCTCTTGGCGCTTCGTCCAAAGTTTTTTCTGAAATAGTTCCTGTTATGCCTTTCATATTTTCTTTAAATTCTGACAGAGGTATTTCCTGCCTTGCCTGCTTCCTGCTCATTGCCCTTCCTGCTCCGTGCGAGGATGAGTTTAAAAATTTAGAGCTTCCTTTTCCTTCTACCAAGAAAGAGCCGTCGCGCATGTTTCCAGGAATGACTCCGCGCTCTCCTTTCTTGGCGGGAGTCGCACCTTTTCTATGAATGTAGGAGCCATGTTCATATAGTGCGTGATTGTGATTTTTATTTGTCCAGAGTTCTGCTTTTATAGGGACTTTTAAGGTTTCCTTCAGAGCTTCAAGGACTTTGTATGACATTTCCAAACGATTTAACAGGGCATATTCCAATCCGAAAGAAAGAATATTAATGTATTCTTTTCCTAACTCGGAGGAATCTTTTAAGGGGAATGTCTTTTCATATTTATCTTTGGAGCCGGAAGCTTTTATCATATATTTTTGTGCGACTCTGTGCCCTATTCCTCTTGAGCCGGAATGAATTATAAGCCAGAGTTCCTTTTTTGAGAAACACAATTCTATAAAATGATTTCCGCCTCCGAGCGTTCCAAGATGCCTGAGTGCTGTGCTTTTTAGATACTGATAAATATTTTTGTCGTATGCTCCTTTAGTAAATTTATTGAGAAGTTTTTCAAATTCTTTTTTTGTTTTTTCAGTTATTTTTTCAGGGGCGTTTAATTCTCCGAGCCCCATGGGGACTTTTTCCTTTACTTTTTCGTAAATTTTATCAGGGTTTTTTCTTACTTTTTCAACAAGATTTTTTCCTTTTAATTTGACTGCTATTAAACCACAGCCAATATCGTAACCTACCCAAGCTGGGACGATTACTGATTTTGTTATTAAAACAGAGCCGATTGGAGCTACATAGCCTGAATGGGCGTCCGGCATCAAGGCTGCAGATATGACGAAAGGCTCGGAAAAGCAGGATTTGAACTGCCTTAAAGTCTCGTTGTCCAGGGATTTTGCGTAATTGTATATTTTCTTTTCCATATTATAATTAAGAAATTGCGGTTTATTAAATCTTAGTTTTAGGTCAAGCCAAGTTCGTAAATTAACTTCATCATAAATATATTGTTATTAAAAATTCTATTCAAATTATATTAATTCTCATTATTTAATTTAATTTATGTGGTTAAGTTAGTTTGGAGGATTATTCTACATTTTAGAAAGCTTTAAGAGGCAACAATTTCTAAGTCTTCTTCATGATAGTTCCAAATACAGATGAAGAATTAGGAAGAAAATATCTTGCAGGCATGTTTCCCGAAGGGATGGGGAATAGAGTTATTGCTGCAATGGATATTTTGGGAATAGGTTATGTCAGTGAGAATGCCGGAAGAATGATAGATGATTTTAGAAGAGAAGATAGTTCGGATGATGGATATAGGATACTTTTTAGAAACCATACTCAATTTCAACTAGACAATCTTTGCAACTAGCATTGTATTTTTCTAGAAGATCTGAAAAATCTTTTTCGTTTGTCTCTACGAATTCAGATTTTTCTTTTACGTAGTACCTTTCTTTAGAGCATACACCATAACTTTTCATTCCAATGGCAATTTCCCTTGCTTCAGGAACGGATCCCATATCAAGAGGTATAATTTCGTTGAGTTCTTTAATAGTCATATAACGCTCTGTGATATTTATAGAAACTGGATGAGATGCGTTTATTGGTATATAGTATTCTCTTGAGATATTTACTAAGATAGTTGTATCTCCAGGGACATAATATGTTTCACCCCAACCATCAAGAATTGAGGAACATTTGTAGTAAAAAAACATTTTGAAGATTATCGCAATTATTATTATGATGAAGATAATTATTGATATATAAATAGACCTTCTTTTCATTATCATATAATGGGGCTTACGCCTTAAAAACTTTTAGCAGGGAGTTATATTACAGCATAATTCCATATCTTAAGATAATCAATATCTCCCGCAAAGTCGCCTTGTCCGATAACCTTCGTTCCCAGCAGGAATTCTCCGGAAAGGCTATCTTCCTTAAACTGGGAGATGTCTGATTCTATAATTGCTGTTTTATCCACTTTTAATCTCATCTTTCCATCCCTGTCAAGGCTTAATAAGAAATTATGCCACTTGCCGTCGTTTATCTTCTTTCCCCTTACTTTTGCGGTGGTTGTTCCATCAGAAAGTGAAGCTATTAATCTTCCCTTAACTAACGATACACTTAATTGGTTATTATTATTTATATTATTGATTATACTTCCGGATGCGTCTTTTGTTCTTACAACTCCTTTTATGCTGAAGTCGGATGTATCAAGATTATGACTGGTAATTTTAGCAGTGAAAAAGTCTCCTATGTTATTGAAGTGCAGGGCAAATTTCCTGCCTTTTTTAACGTATGTCAAGCCATTTCCGGAGCCGTTGTTTCCATTCATAGCGTCCAAGAGGTTTTTCTCAAATTTGTAAAACGCAACTAATTCTTTGTCTGGGTCTTCTGATTTGCAGTCTATGTCTGCAACTCCGGTGTTTAGGCAGTCAAGGTCGCAGATATTGTCTTTTACTTCGCAGAAAGATTTTACATAAGGGGTTATTTCTATTAGCGGTTGTGGTATCTTTTTTGTTCCATTATAGATATCTACTTGTATATATCTTTCCTTTAGTTTGCTGTTAAATCTAACATTGGCATCAGCCTGTGGTGAAATAATCTTTAAGCCATCAGAATAAATTATTCTTGGATCCCATATAAGTGTGCTTTCCAAACTTAATTTATTTTTGTCTAATAGTGTTATACTTATTTCTCCATTAGGGTCTATATTATCTGGAGGAGAATTATAAACTATATTAAATTCTTTGAGTTTTACGGAGCCCTCATTAAATTCTAAATCAAATACTAAGGTTTTAATCATATTTTCGTTATTTAACTGTAGACTTTCTGTGCTGACGCTCTTTAAAAGATTGGGATATAGACTAAATATCCAATTTATCCTTCTTATGTCTGCTCTCTGGAAAGGGAGGGGTGGTTCTTCAGGGGAGCTAGGTTCTTTCATTATATCTGGGTTATCATCAGAACGCCACCATCCGTCTTGTTTAAGCCAAAATTGCGGGTATTTTATTTCGTTTTTAAATTCATTACAATCGAAAGTTCCTGGAATGCAGTATTGGGTGCAATCATTCGGATTCCATCCTTCTGAAATAGCGTCACTTCTGCAGCTATCTTCATTGGGGTAAACGTTTGGCTTTGGAAATGGATAAAATCTGCTTGTATTTTGGGTTCCATATTCGTCTGCTAAACCGAATATAGCGTGTCCTGATTCGTGAAGAACAGTTCCATAATTACTCCGTTGAGAAGAAAAAATATTATTTTTCATATCATTAAAGTCTTGCTTTTCATCTACATGAATTATAGCTGCTCCATCGTAAA
Source organism: Candidatus Woesearchaeota archaeon (assembly GCA_964397725.1). Classification (GTDB taxonomy): domain Archaea; phylum Nanobdellota; class Nanobdellia; order Pacearchaeales; family GW2011-AR1; genus CAYNKB01. Next base: position 6,368 of record CAYNKB010000035.1, read on the forward strand.
ACGAGCATTCTTTTTTAAAGTCTTTAGGAGGTTTGTGGTTTGGGAAAATATCATTTATATTTCCGGCTTTGCCTTCTTCCTTAACGTAATAAAAGTTGAATTTATTTATGTTTTTGTTTATTGGATCTGACGCCTTAAAAGATTTTTCTATAATCTTATTTACATCGTTTAAAAATGTTCCAGTTAGACCGTTATAAGTTTTATCTGGGATAAAAACAATATCTATTTTATCTTCGGCAGGTCCATTTTTAATGAGGGGGGTGCAGTAACCACAAACGGCAGAGCAACCACCTCCACAGTCAATCCCAACTTCAATTCCGTTTTTAATTCCATCGTAGCAATTGGGAAAACCACATACAGAATTTAAGCAATAATTTGAACTGCAGTCTACACTTAATTTGCAGGATTTTCCTTCCGAACATGTTTTACAACTTCCTCCTCCGCAATCAACTGCAGTCTCATCTCCATTTTTAATTCCATCTGTGCAAGTTGGCTCCTGTATAGGAACCTTACAGATAAAGTTTGAACAGTAGTTTAATTTACAATCAGTATTTATCTTGCAGGATTTTCCTTCCGAACATGTTTTACAACTTCCTCCTCCGCAGTCAATATCTGTCTCATCTCCGTTTTTGATGTTGTCTGTGCAAGTTGGCTGGGGATTGGAGTCGGAAGATAATTTGATAAGGTATACATTTCCATTTGATTCTCCTGTGACTATATAACCATCATCACTAGTTTGATCAA
>CAYNKB010000035.1:7121-7990 GCA_964397725.1 Candidatus Woesearchaeota archaeon
GAGAATATCCATATTGATCTCCGTTTTCTCCATAAATATTTTCCCATTCGATGTTTCCATTTGAGTTCACTTTTATGATGTAGGCATCGTAATTATCTGATCCTGAAGGATTGCTATATCCACCAATAATATAACCTCCATCATTTGTTTGTTGCACTGAATAACCCTTATCCCAACCAGTTCCTCCATAAGTCTTTTCCCACTGCTTATTCCCATTATTATCTGTTTTTACTAAATAAACATCATATCCTCCTGCTCCAAATGAATCAGTTTCGCCGGTAATAATATAACCTCCATCACTAGTTTGTTGTACCGAATAACCAACATTGCTTGAGTATCCTCCATAAGTCTTTTCCCACTGCTTATTCCCGCTCTGATCCGTCTTTACTAAATAAACATCATTATTTTTTAATCCTGCAACAATATAACCACCATCACTAGTTTGTTGCACTGAATAACCGAGCTCATAATCTGAACTGCCAATTATTTTTTCCCACTCTTTACTTCCATCCTTATCAGTTTTTATAAGGTAAATATTATTAGTTGATAAACTTAAGGCATTTGTTGATCCGGCGACTATATAACCACCATCAGAAGTCTGCTGAACCGAATACCCTCTATTATATTCTGGTCCAGTTCTACCTCCCCCAATAGCATACATTTTTTGCCAAATACTGTTTCCGTTACCATTAGTTTTTATAAGATATACATAGCCACTGATACCAAAACATCCTGGGCAGCCAATAAATTCTCCTGCAACAATATAACCACCATCACTAGTTTGTTGCACTGAATATCCTTCGTCCCAACTTGTTCCTCCATAAGTCTTTTCCCACTGCTTATTCCCGCTCTGATCCGTCTTTACTAAA
>CAYNKB010000036.1:0-807 GCA_964397725.1 Candidatus Woesearchaeota archaeon
ATAGACACAATAAATATTCCTTCAGAAGCCGTTTGCGGAGATATCTTGACAGCAAGAGTGAAAATGATAAATGCAGGAACATCAGATGAATCTGTTGTTTTAAGAATACAAAACTCCGTATTAAATATAGATGAAGAAACCCCAGAGTTCACTCTGGAAAAGTTTGATGATAAAGATACTGCAACAGAGGAATTGATTCTCCAAATCCCATCCGATGCAGAAGCCGGAGAATATACAATGAAAATATCAGCAGATTATGACTCCTACTCAGACGATCAGTCAGCCGTGATAAAAATACTTGATTGCAAGAAAACAACTCTTGTGGAAAATAATGTTTCAGAAGAAGAAGCCCTTGTATTAAATCCTGTTACAAAGCAAAACGAGCAAGCCACCACAGGCACAAGCAATTCTGTGTTTATTCTTCTCTTGTCCTCAACAATTATAACTATAGTAGTTGTTTTGGGATTTGTTTATCTTATTGTGTTTAGGAAATAATAATTCCTAGAAAAATTAAAGACTTTTATAATAAATTAGTTAAATCTGAATTGCTAACAGAGTCTGCTAAAAAAATCAATCTCTCACATCCATAAGCCGCTGCCTGAATTTTCATTTTATTAATGATTTATGTTTATTTATAAGAGTTTGTATAGAGCGATATATAATAAGCTATAACAACCTTCCTACTTCAGCTTAATCTTGCTCAAAGGAGTAAACTGCTTCCATGCAACTTCAAAAAGCTGCTCCATTGAATTAGCGAAGAATTCTGTGGAAAGCCAGACAGCAACATCATAGTTTGGATGCACAGTT
>CAYNKB010000036.1:817-7916 GCA_964397725.1 Candidatus Woesearchaeota archaeon
TAGGTGTCTCGCTATACTACAATCTCCTTTATAAAAACAAATTTATCGTCGGTAAAAAAATTCAAAATGTTTTAAAGAAAAAAAATCATTTCTTTTTCTTTACTTTACTCAAAGAACTTCCAGAAATAGGTTTCATGTCTTTCCAAGCAACCTCAAATAACTGTTCTAAACTTTGAGCTAAAAATGTTGTAGAAAGCCATATACCAACATCGTAGTTAGGATGAACTGTTTTGTCATCTAAAACCATAAACATCAATTGTGCAGAATCAACGACGGCAAATCTTCCGCTCAAACCGCTGGATGCACGGATTTCAGCAACCTTTGACATTTCCCTGGCGACCTTTACATTCTCATGAGTTATCGGCGCAGCAATTCTTATAGCTACTCCTCTCTTCTTGGCTTTTTCCAAAGCTGGAAGAAGGGCTTCAAATTTTCTGTTTATTCCAGATGCTGTTGTAATAATAGTAATTGTCTTTTCAGCAGAGCGTATCATCATATCAAGATGGTTGTACATATTCTGTCTTCCTCTCAAGCTTCCTGACAAGTCTGAAGGCTCAACAAATTTTACTCCTGACGTATACAATCCAGTTAATTCATCAAGAACTTCATCTCCGCGCAATTGCTCAAGCCTCTTGCTTCTCTCCTGCGCATGAACAATCAAGTTTCTTTTAACTCTTTCAACAACTTCTTCCGGCTTGAGTGCAACAAACTTAATCGGCTTTCCAATCTTCATAACTATAAATCCTTTCTTCTCAAGACTCTCAAGAATGTCATAAGTTCTTGAGCGTGGAACATCAGAAATATTGCTTAACTCCCCGGCAGTAGAAACACCCCTAGACAACAAAGCAGTCCAAACCTTGGCTTCATAAAGATTAAGGTCAAATATCTTTCTTATCCTGCTTAAAAATTCATCTTTTATTATCATAAGTTTGAACGCCTCTTGTTAATTTTAAATTACTCTACTATTTAAATGTTTTTAGTAGAATACTCCTCTAAAATTACGAAAATTTAATAATAACTTTTTCTTCTTTTATTTTAAATTCATTTCCATTTTTAACATTTTTATCGTCGACAAAAATTATCTTATTAGAATTTGTTCTTTCCATAATATATGAAAGATGCTTTTGCAATATATATTTTGCTCTGTTACTTACATAGACATCAATGCTTATCATGTCTCCTTTTTTAAGTCCGGCCTTCTTTCTCTCATCCTGTATCTTTCTTGTAAACTCTCTCGCAAACCCCTCAGCCTCAAGTTCCTCATCGATAGTAGTGTCAAGTTCAACTTTAATTTCCTTGCCTTTCTTTATTACTACTTGCTTAAGGTTCAATTGTCTTGCAATTATGCCTTGCATTTCCTTTCCGATTTCTTTATCCAGGTAAATTACAGCTTTTCTTAACGGCCATCTCAGTCCAATATGTGCCTTATCCCTTTCTCTCAACCCCTGTTCTATAACTTTCATAGCAATTTCAAATTCCTCTTCAAGCCTTTTGTTTATTTTCTTCTTATCTGCCTTGGGCCACTCCGCCAAGTGAACACTTTCTTCCTTCTGATTCATTTTTTGCCACAAGCTGTCAGTCAGGAATGGTGCAATTGTAGAAAACATCTTTAAAACTCCAAGGTAAACTTCCTTAACTGTTTCCACGACAGCAGAACTCTCTGCAGATTTATCTCTTACAAGCTTTATGTAATCCCTCGAGAGCCCAATAAATAAATTTTCTATCTCCAATATAGTTTTGTCTAATTTATAATTCTCAAAAAGCTCTCCGACTTTTTGCAAAGCCGAATTATATTTGGAAAGTATCCATTTCTCCTCCAATTCCAATTTTCCTTTCCCTATTTTCTGCCTTTCCAAATCCTCAATATAATTTGCTATATTTCCAAGCATAATCAGGTTTCTCTGCTTGACTTTAATATCATCCCAGCTGAAATTAATGTTCTCTCCGGCAGTATTCTGGCATATGTAATATCTTAAAATATCAGCAGAATATTTGTCTATGACTTCATAAGGAGAGATTACATTTCCGAGAGATTTAGACATCTTCGTTCCCTGAAAGTCAAGTATCATTCCGTGGACAAATACATTCTTGTAGCACCCCTCATTAAACATTATATCTGAGCAGATTTGCAATAAACTAAACCAAAGTCTTGTTTGTTCCGTCGCCTCCAATACTAAATCAGCCGGAAAATACTCCTTAATCAGTTTTTTATCATTATAAAGGCAGTTCCAAGAAGCTGTTCCGGAGTCTATCCATACGTCGCAAACATCAGGAATTCTTTTATATGTCTTTCCATTTTTCTTTATTTCAACCTTGTCAATCCAAGGTCTGTGAAGGCTCAAGTCATCAAACTTCTTTCCGCTTGCCTTCTCCAATTCAGAAACTCCCCCGATTACAATATAGTCCTTTTCGTCTTTGACATTTACCCATATTGGAACAGGGCATCCCCAGAATCTCTGTCTTGTGACGCTGTTGTCTCTTAGATTCTCCGCCCATCTTTCATAGCTCACTCCTGAAATATCAGGCACCCAATTTACTTTTTTATTAAATTTAAGAAGGTCTTTAATGAGGTCTTCAGTCTTCAAAAACCACTGCTCCGTTATTCTGAACACAACAGGCTTATGGCTTCTCCAGCTATGAGGATATTCATGTTCAACAATTGTCTTCTCCAGCAGGACGCCTTTTTTCTCAAATTCTTCTATAAATTTCTTGTCGTCTTCCTTGGCTTTCCATCCGGTATACTTTCCCATATCTTCAAATTTTCCCTGCTCGTTTAGTGTGTTAAAAACATCAATTCCATAAACTTTAGCAGCCTCTTGGTCTTCCGGCCCGCATCCAGGGGCGCAGTGAACCAACCCCGTTCCAGAGCTCGTGTCAACATATTCCTTATTCAAAATAATGCTGTGAACCTTTGGGGATTCCTTCTTTAATTTATCATAAATATTTCCAAGCTCGCCGTGCAAAAAGTGTTCGTACTCCTGCCCCTCCAATTTCTTTCCTTTAAATTCTTCAACAACCTTAAATTTCCTCTCCAGTAATCCTGTAATAAAAGCATTAGCCAGCGACTTTGCCATTATCCAGTATTCGTTTTCAACTTTAACTTTTACATAATCTATTTCAGGGTTTGCCATTATAGCCAAATTAAATGGAATTGTCCACGGAGTTGTTGTCCAGACTAAAAAGTATTCATTCTTCGTCCCCTTCTTCCTGAATTTAAGAAATATGCTTGTGTCTTTTACAGTTTCATATTCCAGCTCATGTTTTGCAACGCTCGTTTCTGTTTCAGAATCCCAGTGCATGACTTTCATTCCTTTATAGAGCCTCTTCTGCTCTTCAGCTTTCTTAAAAAGTGCCCACTGGCCGTCTATGAATTCCTTTTTAACAGGCATATAGGCGTTTTTATGATCCAGCCAAACCCCAAGTTTCCACAAGTCCTCACTCATATAGTTGGCATGCTCAATAGAGAAATCCATGCATTCCTTGACAAATTTATCCATTCCTCTTTTAACAATCTCTTCTTTAGTTCTCAATCCTAACTTTTTTTGAACTGCATTTTCAGTAGGAAGCCCATGCATATCGTATCCTCCTCTGTCCCACACATTGAATCCCTTCATCCGTTTATATCTAAGAATCATATCCTTCAAGGAATTATTCCAGGCGTGCCCTATGTGCAGTTTCCCAGAAGTATAAGGTGGCCCCTGCAAAAAGTAAAACTTTTTTCCCTTTGAATTCTTTTTCTTTACCTTTTCATAAATCTTGTTCTTTTCCCAGAAAGCCAGGATTTCCTTTTCTGTATCTTTAAAGTCAAGCATATTACCCTCTCGTTTCTTCGGCTTTTATATTTTCCCCTTGAATCTCTCTCATCCTTGCTTCTAATCCACTGATAAGCTCATCCATCTCCATAACTCTTTCTTCGAATATCTCATCATAACTTTTAAGTCTGTCGCGATACTTTTTCAGGTAATCCATGCTGGATTCTGCGATAATCATCTTGCTTTTCAAAACCGGAGTATATCCAGCCATTATGCCAGGAAAAGCCCAATTAATTTCATCTATCTCTCTGACTTCATCAATCGTATAAGTTCTTTTGGTTGTTGCATTTAGAGTTGTCATAGAATGAATTCACAAGCTAAATCGCTTGTTAATTTAGATAATAATGGCTATAGAAATACCTTCAATTCTTCCCACATTTATAGCCATGCAATATCCAGAAACATGGCTTATTTAAACTTTCTTCTTCGTCCACCTCTTGTCATTGCTCTTTATCAAGCTAACAAGAGCTATTATGCCCATAAACCACGAAGATAACGAAACAACCCTCTCTCCTGTAATGTAAAACCATGTTCCCGCAATAAGCCCAAGGATGATAATAATTCTAAACCACTTTCTTCCAGCAATTAATTCATCTCTGGCAAGATATGCAATTAAAAATCCGGCAGGAATAGCTAAAATTAAAAGCAGAAGTTCTATCATCTTGCTTTATCTATTTCCTCCGCAAGTTCAAAATCCATAGATGTAAGCCCGTTCTCAATATGCGTTGTCAGGCTTAATCTTACCAAGTTATTTGATAAAGTAATATCCGGATGATGGTTCAGCTTTTCAGCAATCTCTCCTATCTTATTAATAAACTCCAACGCTCCCTTAAAAGTCCCGAATCTAAAATCCTTTGTAATTGAACTCCCCTCCAACGCCCAATTATCAAGCTTGGACATTTTTTCATTTATGACATTTAATGAAAGCATCTCTCTCCAAGAATTCCTTTGTTAATAAGATTTTCTACTCCAGAGAATATAGATATTCAAATAGTCTTAAGAAAAAAAAGGAATTGTTAATTAGATATGACAAGTCATTATGCAAGATAATTACGATTGCTCTTTTTAAATGTCCTACAGCAAATAGCTGTTAAGTTAGCAATAAAGGTTAATAATGATAATCAAATATATATGTAAGCTATCAAAAGTAATCTATAGGATTTATCTTGGCTAATTACATCCTTCAAAAATTCTACTCCAATCCGCTTCTCAATTTATCCAAATCAGCCCTATCGGCTTCCAACTTCTTCTCCGCAAGTGCAATTTTATCTTTATTCCTTAATTTTGCAATCTCTGTCTCTGCCTCTCTAATTCTCCTTTCGGCATTTTCAAGCTCCTTGTCCATCTCTCCTCTCTCCGGATTAACTTTCTTATAATCAAAAGCAGGGTCTTTCTTAACAATTGAACTTAAAGCTCCGGATTTAAGAACAAAGACAACAACCACAAGAGCCAAGATAATTCCCCCAACTATGAAATAAGTCATATTGCTGAATTTTGGAACAACATCAGAAACAGCAAATCCTGTTACTCCAGCATCTCCTCCAGCAGGAGCCTCATCAGTCTGTTCTGCTTGATTCTCTAGAATAGCGGCTTCCGCAGCGGCTGCCTCCGCTTGAGCAGCAGCATCTTGGGCTTCTTTTTCTTCAACTTCCCTATAATTCTCCAGTACACTTCCTGGAATTACCTGAAGATACAAAGAACCACCAGTATCCATATCCTCAAAATCATGAAGCAAAACTTCCTGCCCGTCCTTTGTCACCTTAACTTTTATGTTCACTTTGTTTATATTTTCGGAATAGCTGACAGTAACAATCCCGCTAGAATCAGAAACAACATGATAACTCTCAAGCAAAGTATAAACCTCCGCAGGCTCCAAAACAAAAATACTTACCTTATGTTCAGGCAGTGTCTTAACGTTTATCTCAGTAGTTGCTAAAGCAAAAGGTACAATTAGCACCAGAGCCAAAACGCTCAAAAGCAATATTTTATTCACCATCTTCTCCATATCACTAAACTTTTCTATTTATAAATTTTATTGTGTCAAGGCACCAATCACCTTGAGCACAAGAGAACCTTCCAGATTCTCTGTTCAGAAGAAATCCGAAGGATTTTTCTGCATCCAAAAGTCTTCAAGAAGAACAAAAAAGACTTTTTGATGATTCAATTTATTCTTTTCAAGCATATTAAATGCTTTTTTTCAGCGCTTTTTTTCTGTATTTCAGCTCTCTCTGCAATTCATCTATTTGGAATCTCTGCTCCTTGACATCCTTCAATTCCTCTTTTTTCTTTTCTTCCTCGACGTAAATAAACAAATATTTCAAAGGAATCTTTATGGAGTTGAATATTAAAGAGATAAGAAGAACTATAGTCAGCAATGCAAAGAAGTCATTTATTCCTATTTCTCTTGGAGAATATACAAAAAGTATTACTGCATAAGCTACAATATTTATAGTCAAAGGAGAGTTCAAATGCCTTGCAAATCTCTCTGGAAGAATGTGCTCAAAATCAAACCTCACAAGGATAAATCCTATTAAAAGAAGAAATAAGACTGTTATGCTCTTTGCCTGATTTTCTATGAAATTAGCTGTGCCCAAATCGGTAAGCCCGTAAATATACCTTAACAAGCTCATAGAAACAAACAAAAGCACAAGCGCGTTTGCAAGATATCCATTCCATCCCTCTCTTTCCCCCTCGTATCTCTGGAAGTAAGCAAGAACAATGAGAGTGGATATTGCCAAAGGCAGAACGCTCCAAAGAATTTCAGGCACTAAAGTTAGCTTAAGAAAGTACAAAACATCCCCGTAAATCCCAGCAATCACCATCTTCATTATATTTAAGTTTTAAACTACTTAAAGTTTCCCACGATATAATTTGTAAAATAACACTATCCGAAAAGCATTTAATCTAATCATTCTGATATATGATATGAAAGTTTTATTTGTCCAGACAGGAGGCACAATAGATAAAGATTATCCAAAGACAACAAAAGGATATGCTTTTGAAATATCAGAATCGGCAGTTAAGAGGATATTAGAAAAGGTTAATCCTTCCTTTGAGTATGATATATTAAGTGCTCTTAAGAAAGATAGCTTAGATATTACTGATAGTGATAGAAATAAAATATTTGATGTTTGTAAAAATTCAAAGATAGATAAAATAATTATCACCCACGGAACAGATACTATGATTGAGACAGCAAAAATACTTAGTTTACTCAAAGGGAAGACTATTGTAATAACAGGCGCAATGAGGCCTGAAAGATTCTCCAATTCAGACGCGTCTTTTAA
>CAYNKB010000037.1:0-7769 GCA_964397725.1 Candidatus Woesearchaeota archaeon
AGAAAAAGGCATAACTTCACTCTATAAATTTCAAGAAAGAGAAGGAATAAAATTATACTTCTTTCCTCCAACTCTTGAGTTAAATTTCAGAGCTCAACCCTCGCAATTAGAGCAGACCGCTTCGGCACAACCCTTATAAACCAACTGAATTTTCTTTGTCTGAAGCCCTGTAGTGTAGTGGTCAAGCACACGAGCCTTTGGCGCTCGGGACCTCGGTTCAAATCCGAGCAGGGCTATTAATATACTCTCTTGGAGAAGGAATAAAGCAAGTCCTAAAACTCAAAGAATATATGCCATTCCCAATAACATTATTAGCTCTGTAAGAAATAACTCTTCTCAAATAATCAACTAAAATAGGCTGGCAAACATAAACCTCATCAGTTAATCTTTCTATCTCCGCCTCTTCTTCTATAACTAATAGCCTATCTTCTTCATTTGGAACTGGAACCCTATAGAAAATATTCCTATTGTTAAAAAAAGGCATTGCAAGATGAAAAGCCTCATGAATTAAAGTCTTAATCTGCTCTTCTAAAGAGTGTAATGTATTAATCTCAACAATGTATTTGCCCGCACAATGACAAAGATTGCCATAATTCCCCTTATCTTTATTTTCATAAAAAAGTATTGCAGAAATCCTGCCTAATCCTTCATAAACTCCCATAATAATATAATTAGATTTAGTATTTAAGAATTACTGAACTTCAGCCTTTTCTTCAGCCTTATCCTTCTTATCCAATTCCCCAACAACCTCAAACATTCTTATCTCGCACAAAGCCAAAGGATAAATCTTTTTCAATTTTAAAGCCAATTGTTTCTGCAGTTTGTTGGCCATAATCTCAGAGAATATTTCTCTGGCTGTTCTTGTTTTCAAATATCCCTCTAAAAATTTCTTTGCAGTCTCTCTTAAAACATTCCTCACAGGCCTCGAGACTCTTTTTCTCGTAATGAAAAATGGCTTAACTCTAACTTTAACATCTCTGCACTTTGCCTCAAAAGAATCTTCAACATAATCAGTCCCTCGTCTCATCATCTTTCTAATATAAGAACTGACAAGCAAGGCGCTTACCGGCTCAGCTTCAAGTTTTCCATCCTCCAGCCTGACTTTCATTTTCAACTCCAGGCTCTTTCCTCTCAAGCTCTTTGTTAAATCTAGCTTTACAACCTTCCCATTCAAATCCTCGGGAGCTCCAGCATAAAGATGAATCTTAGTTGCAGTCAAAGGAGCATTAACTTCATAAAAGTCTCTCTTAATATTTTTCTTTGATTTCTTCATTGTTTACTTAGCCACCTTCTCCCCTATTTCAATTCTTCCTGCTCTTATCGCCTTGCTTCTCCCCTTCATCTTCCCGCACACCTTGCACTTATACATGACAGTAATTCTCTTAGTAACTTTTGTCTTCATCTTCCAATCCTTTGGACCTTTTCTGGATCTTCTTCCCTTATTACCATACCCCATAATTAAACCTCTGGCAGTTTCTCTTGATTTAGATCCTCTGGAAAGCGGATGCGTCGCACTCCTAGCTCTTTGCTTCGCAGTTGACACTAATTGCAATGTATGCTTCTTGCAAGTCAGGCAATACCTTTTAGTTTCTTTCGGTAGCTTCATATTTAAGTAAGGTCAAAAGTCTAAAGACTTTGAGAAGCTCGCCACCAATCCGACCAGTAAAGTGATGGGTCTGTGCTTATTCAAATACTCGCAAAACACACTTTAAAAAGATTGCTATTTAAAAAATCTTTCAACAAGATGTTGTTAAATCTTAGAGACTTGAAATTAGGTGTCTCATCAGGAACTTTTAATATTTGTATTTTAATTTCTTAACTTTAATGTATCTCTCTTTCCTTGCAATATCGCTTAAATCTAATGGCTCTTCAGGTATAATCACTTCAACAAGGTAACCACCTTTTTTTAATGCTTCGATTTTTTTTGGATTTCCTGAGAAAGTTTTAATTTTTTTAGCTAAATTTAACTCTTTTAATGCTTTTACTTCAGTATTATAATCTCTATAATCTGCCCTATCAAATCCTAATTTTTTAAATGCCTCAACAGTATCAAGTTTTTCTATTCTTTCTAATTCCATAGATTTGATTTTATTTTCTAATCCTATACCTCTTCCTTCCTGATAAGCATAAATTATAACTCCATTTCCATTAGTTTGAATTAAACTCATAACCTTAGTAATTTGATGCTGACAATCACAATGTAATGAATGAAACGCCTCGCCAAAAAGACAAGCTGAATGAAATCTTACTATTGGTTCATTTTTTGCTAAATCCCCATAAGAAAAGCTAACACAAATTTTCTTTCCAAATTTATGGTAAGAAACCTTAAAATTTCCAAATCCAGTCTTTATTATTGTTGAAGCTGTTATCATCTTACGTAAACTCTGTTAATCTTCTATTTATTAAACTTAATGTTTTTTATCAATCTCACCAACCTTTAAGGCAACAAATTCCGCCAACCGCAACCTTTTAAAACCTGTATTTGCAGAACTAACTATGGGAGAAAAGAAAGAAGAAATAAGCTGGGTAAAAACAAAGCCTGCAGAAATAGAAAAGTCAGTCCTTGACTTGGCAAAGAAGGGATACTCTCCTGCCAAGATTGGCTTGGAATTAAGAGACCAGCACGGCATCCCAAAAGTCAAAGCCCTCACTAATAAAAGAATAGTCCAAATTCTTAAGGAAAAAGATATAATTGTTTCAGGGGAAAAAGAAGCAATAAACTCAAAATTAGAAATCCTGCGAGTCCACATTAAAAAAAACAAGAAAGACCATTCAGCCTCACGCTCTTTAACAAAGAAGCTTTGGGCATTGCAAAGAGCAAATTAAATAAAAGAAGGGTGTATGTTAAAAGAAATAAAATTGGCTATTGAGAAAATAGATTCTCTTAGTAAAGAAAAGCCTATAAAGGTGATATCTCACTATGACACAGATGGAATAACTTCTGCAGCCATTTTTTCCCGCGCTTTGCAAAGATGGAATAAAAAATTCTCCATGCAGATAGTAAAGGGGCTTGACAAAGAGATTATAGACTCCTTGCCTGAAGACCACATTTTAATATTTTTAGATCTTGCTTCAAACTCTTTAGACTATTTAAAAAACAAAAAAACCCAGATATTCATATTTGACCATCACGAAATAACACAAGACATTCCTGAAAACATAACCTTCGTAAATCCTCATTTGTTAGGCTCCGAACAGATTTCAGGGGCAGCAATAGCTTACCTCTTTGCCCGCTCTCTCTCCCCGCAGAATATAGACTTGGCAAGCCTTGCAGTTATAGGAATGGTTGGAGACAATCACGAAAAAAATCTCGGAAAAACATACGATGAAATCCTCCGTGACTCCGAAGCAGTCGTCAGAAAGGGATTCCTGATTTATCCCTCAACACGCCCTCTTGACCGTGCTCTTGAATACTCTTCCTCCCCTTACATTCCAGGAGTTACAGGATCCCAAACTGGAGTTTTTGAACTCTTAAGAGATGCCGGAATAAAAAAAGAAGGCTCTTCTTTCAAAGCCCTCTACGAATTAACAGAAGAAGAAATGTCAAGCCTGATAACAGCTATAATGTTAAGATGCGTCGGCCATAAGGACATTTCTGAATTCATCGGAAATCTCTATCTTATAAAATTCTTCAATAAACTGGAAGACGCAAGGGAATTATCTGCTCTAATTAACGCATGCAGTAGAATGGGAAGTCCGCAGACAGCACTCGGCTTTTGTTTGGGAAGCAGAAAAAATAAAGAAGAAGCAGAAAAAATATACATAGGTTATAAGCAAAATCTTGTTTCCGCTTTAAAGTACGTCTCAGAATCAGAAAAAATTCTTGGAAAAAATTACACAATAATAAACGCAAGAGATAATATTAAAGATACCATAATAGGAACCGTTGCATCTATAATTTCCCACTCTCCAACCTATCCAAAAGGAACAATGATTATCGCCTTGGCATATAATGAAGATAAAATAAAAGTCTCCGCAAGGCTCGTAGGCAAAGACGGGCGCAACGTCCGTGAAGTTTTAAACAAAATAGTAGTCCCCCTCGGAGGAGAAGTCGGAGGTCATCCAAATGCAGCTGGCTGTCTGATATCCAAAGAAAACGAAGAAACATTCATTTCAGAACTTAAGAAAACCCTTGATATAGAGCTCGTAAAAGTATAGAAAAACCTTAAAAGCAGCTATTCTACTAAGATTTATGGATAACATAACAAAACAGAAGAAAGCCGGAAGATTCCTCCAAATTATCTGCCCTAGATGTAGAGAGAGAAAAATAGTATATGGAAAATCCTCCACTAAAATAAAATGTGATCATTGTAACAAAGTTCTCATTAAAACAACTGGCGGAAAAACAAAAATCAAAGCAATGATAAGGGAGATAATGTAATGTTAAAAGAAGAAGACTTAGTATTTTGTACAGTAAAAAAGATAGAAAAAACAACTGTATTTGTAGACATAGATCCAAATGGAAACGGAAGCATAGTTATGTCTGAAATTGCTGCCGGAAGAATAAGAAATCTTCGAGAATACGTCTCTCCAAACAAAAAAATAGTCTGCAAAGTCCTTAAAATACATCATGGAAATATAGAATTAAGTTTGCGAAGAGTAACCGCTAAAGAAAGAGAATCTGTCCTTTTAAAATATCAAAAAGAAAAAAACCTGAAAAACATGCTGAAGTCAATAGTTTCAGACCCTGACAAAATAATAGAAGAAATTAAAAAGTCTTATGAAATTCCAGAATTTCTTGAAGAAGCAAAATCCAATTCAAAGATTATAGAAGAATTCCTGTCAAAAAAGGAATCAGAATCTTTGGAAAAAATACTCTCCGAAAAGAAAGAAAAAGAAAAAATAGTAAAAAGAATAATCTCCCTGGCCTCTTCCTCGCCTCAAGGAATAAAAGAAATAAAAGAAATTTTATCAGCAAAAGAAGCAGAAATTCACTATCTAGGCTCTTCAAAATTCTCCATATCCGTATCAGGCTTGAATTTCAAAGAGGCAAATCAAAAACTTGAATCCGTCTTGGAAAAAATAGAAAAAGAAGCCAAGCAAAGAAAAGCAATTATAGAAATCAAAGACAAAAAATGAAAGTTGAAATAAAAAGTATAACTGTTTTTTCAAGAAAAAACTTCAGAAAATGGCTTGAAAAGAACCATGAGAAGGAAAGTAAAGTGGCTGTTACTATATACAAAAAGCACACTGGCAAATCATCTCCTTCGCATAAAGAGCTCATAGAAGAAGCAATTTGTTTTGGATGGATTGATACGACAATAAAGCGCATAGATGAAGAAAAATTTCTGAGAAACTTCAGCAAAAGAAACAAAAATTCCAAATGGAGCAGCAATACGCTGGCCTATGCAAAAGACTTGACTAAGCGAGGTCTGATGAAACCAGCAGGTCTTAAATATTATAATGAGGGTCTATCACGCCCAACACATGACCATGGCATTCCAAAAAATCCCTCTATGCCAAAGGAACTAAAAGAAAGATTAAAGAAAAATAAAACAGCATGGACAAATTTCAATAATTTTTCTCCATCTGCGAAAAGGACTTTTTATCGTTGGTTGCTGCGAATAAAGGGCGAAGAAACTCGTAAAAAAAGAATTAAGCAGATTATTGCTATGTCTATGAAAAAAGAAAAAATAGACGCAAACACAAAGATTAATCAATAGCAAAGTATAAGGAGAAAAAATGAAACTCAAATACTATCTAAAAGGCAAAGAAAAGATATACACCCTAAAATCCTCTCATGACGGCAAGCCAAGCAAAGACGCCCACTATAAATTTATAAAAAATGAAAGAAATACAAAATAAGATAAAAGAATTCAACGATAAAAGAAACTGGAGCACACCTTCTTCAATTAAAGATCTCCTTCTAAATATGAATGAAGAAATTGGAGAATTTTGGAATATAATTAAATGGGTAGACGTTGATACCCAGCAAAATCTTATAAAAGAAAATAAAGAAGAGGTTGATAATTTTATAGGAGATATGCTTTATTTAATTCTAAAAATTTCCTATCTCTGCGATGTAGATTCCGAAAAATCCATCTTGGACGTTTTAGAAGAATACGAATCCCGTTTCCCGATTGATAAAGCTAAAGGCTCCCATGGAAATACTCGCGCGGGTGGCATTGATCTTAAAACAAAGTCTTCTGCCTAATCTCTCCCTTAACAATCTCCATATCTTTCTCCCATTCCCCTAATAAATTCCTATTGTAAATTATAGCTGCCGGATGAAACAAAGGAATTAACTTTATCTTATGCCCATTAATTTCAACAATCCTTGCCTTACCATGAACCTGTGTTATCCCTGGTTGTTTATCCATATCTTCAACTTTCCCTCCGGCTAAAAAGAACTTGGTAGCATAATTTCCCAAAGAACAAACCACCTTAGGTTTAATATAATCAATCTGCTTTAAAAGCCAATGCGTGTGCTCCCTAATCTCCTCCGAACTAGGTGCCCTATTCTCCGGAGGCCTGTATTTTAGGATATTTGCAATATACACATCATCCAATGATAACCCTACATTTGCTAATAATTTATCTAAATTCTTTCCCGCTGCTCCAACGAAGGGCAATCCCTGCTCATCCTCCTTGGCTCCTGGAGCCTCTCCAACAAACATTATCTCCGCATCAGAACTTCCTTTGCCAAAAACCAAATTAATAGCTCCCTCTTTTAAAGGTAAATCAGCGCCTTTGTTTTCTTGCTCTAACTTAATCATCTTATCCTTTTTACTTTCCATTCAATAATTTAATCAGCCATTTGCTTATAATAATTTCTATAACATCTAAAAACAACAATCTTTAAAACTTGAAGTTTTACTAAACGATGGTTAAAGATTTGTATACAAATCTTTAAAACCCTTAATTCCCAAAAACAAAAATGGAGAAAGAAAAAACCCTTGTTTTAATAAAGCCGGATGGAATTGTCCGCCACCTGTCAGGAAAAGTTATCTCCCGTTTCGAAGACGCTGGACTCAAAATACTTGGAATGAAAATGGTCTGGGTTGACGAAAAATTCGCAGGCCAGCATTATGATAAAAGCATTTCTGAAAGGCACGGAGATCGCGTCCGCAACGGCTTGATTAAATACATAAAAGAAGGCCCGGTAATTGCCATGGTCTTGGAAGGAGTAAGCGCCATCGAAGTTGTAAGAAAAATAACAGGCTCAACTTACCCATCTAGCTCCCCGCCTGGAACAATCCGCGGAGACTTTGCACATATATCAAAAGACTACGCAAACACAAACGAAATTAACGTTCGTAATTTAATCCACGCATCCGCAAATGAAGAAGATGCAAAGCGTGAAATCCCTCTCTGGTTTTCTCCAAAAGAGCTTCACTCCTACAAAACCGTCCATGATATAGTTTGCTTTGAGGAATAAAATGACAAGAGATAATTATCAAGGAAATCTAAGGCCACTATATGAAGCAGCTAAAAACTTGGCAAAGGCTATAGGAATTTCAAGAACGGAAAGAGGAAACTCTCCACCGGGAACCTACAGAGCAACAATGGAAATACTTCAAAGTCTTGGACCAAAGATTCAGGGTTTATTACACTCAAATGAATCACTAGCAAGAGAACTTGATCAAGAAGTACTTCTTCATCAAGAAACTCAAGCTCTACACCAGCAACTACTAATCCAGTTAGGACAGGAAAGGCTGGAGTATTATAGGCTAACTAATCAATACCTAAGAAGAAAAAGATCCGCCTAAAAACATAATGTGACTGCTCCTTGCCTTAAAAGGCAAGGCTTCTTGAATGATGCTCATCCT
>CAYNKB010000038.1:0-7748 GCA_964397725.1 Candidatus Woesearchaeota archaeon
TATCTCAAAGTTCATAATGTTCAGAGAAAGAGGTTATTTTTAAGGGTTTTGTATGAGGCTTGAGTGGCTTGTTTGTGAAAGTGAAGAGTTGGCGTTATTTTGGGAGTTTTTATCTTACATATTATGTCGGGCTTTCGTAGAATTATTACCATTACAAATTATTTAAATTTTGCTATTTTTTGTTAAATGTAATGGTAATGTAAATTTGTGTTTCTCGCAGAAATTCAAAGGACGGAAGGAGGGAGTCGGACCCTCTCCAACAGCGCCACAAGCTGTTATGCTACCGTTACACAACATCCGTCATGACATAAGGGATTAAAATTAGTTTAAAAGGCTTGTTGTTTATGGTAAAATTAATAAGAGATGTTTTACTTAAGTTTTTATGAAATTTAGATACTACTCCTTTAAATTGTCAGGAATTATGATTTTGGTTTTTTTAGTGCAGTTTTTTATTCCTAGTTTTGAGGAGCTGTTTATTTTAAATCAGAGCAGTTTTATTCAGGCGTGGAGATTTTTTACTGCTATATTTTTACATGCCAGTTTAGCACATTTGATTTTGAATTTGTTTGCTTTAATCTTATTTGGAAGCATTCTTGAGAGCTTAATTGGAGGAAGGAGATTTTTATTTACTTTTTTTGCAACTGGCTTATTGGCTAATTTAGTCGCGATTAATTTTTATCAAAGTTCTTTGGGGGCGAGCGGGGCAATATTCGGAGTTATTGGAGCATTGATTATTGTAAGGCCGATGCTTCCTGTTTGGGCTTTTGGACTGCCTATGCCAATATTTGTTGCCGGAATTATTTGGATTGGGGCGGACCTGCTTGGAACTGCAGGATTCTTAATGGGAAATCCAATTGATAACACTGGAAATATCGCGCATCTTTCCGGAGTCTTCTTTGGATTTTTATTGGGGGCTTGGTATAGGAGGAATATGCCTCGGAGGATTAGAAAAAGAAATTTAGTAATTCCGGAAGATATTGCAAGAAGATGGGAAGATGCTTATGTCAAATAGCTATTTCTTTGGATTGTAAGTATAGCGGGTGTTCGGAAGGATATTCAGTTGTTCTTTTACTTTTCCTTTGAGAAAATAAAGAATTCCTAAGATTATCGCTCCGGTTAGAATTATCGCTCCTCCGACTTCAGGACTTAACTTTCCTGTGAAGAAAAGGGTTGCTATTATCGCAAGGACAGCTATTATCGTAGCCCAAACTCCTCTCATACGTTTTCATGTTTTTGGAGTTTAAAAATGTATTTTTAATGGGATTTTGTATGGGGGAGATAG
The DNA here is from genome assembly GCA_964397725.1 of Candidatus Woesearchaeota archaeon. GTDB lineage: Archaea > Nanobdellota > Nanobdellia > Pacearchaeales > GW2011-AR1 > CAYNKB01. Next base: position 1,283 of record CAYNKB010000038.1, read on the forward strand.
AAATTTACAAATAGGAGAGGCTTAATTAAAAAAGCAGATAATGAAGAACATAAAAATATAAATAATTGAAATAATTAAACGATTAATGCCAGCTACAACATTTCCAGAGGATATAGTGACTGCTGTTTTGTATAAAGTAGGTGGAAGTGTAAGAATAGAACAGGATCAGCATTTCACAGATATTTTTGATGAGTTTGCTCAATCTAAAAGTGGAGAATTTTTGCAATTTAGGGCGCATCCGCAGTATAGATATTCTTCAACATTAGAGAGTGTAATGCAAACTTTAGCTGTGGGGGGAAGCATTGTTAGAATAGGGCTTTCCATGCGTTTTATAGCCTCTCCTCATACTTGTGGACCATATGGCAAAAGTGTATTTCAGGATTTAGATAAAGATACAAGAGAGGCAGTTTGTGAATTGGCAGAAAGGATACAGGCAGACTATCCATTAGCAAGTCGAAAATAAATTAAATTGGCTTCTAATTCTAACGAATGGGTTTTTGTTGGTTGAAAGAATTATTTGGCAGAATTCGAGAGCTCGGAATTTTTTAATTAATATATTTATAAAAATAAATAATTGTAAGAATTTAAAAATGGGTATTGTTCATGCTTATCATGGGAGTTCTAGAGAGAATTGACATTGCAAGAGGAAATAGAGAGTTTAGCAATTGCTTTGGAACGGCACTTTTTATAGCTGGTTTTATTTTTAGAGATGAATTTATTAGTCGTTTATGGGGAGATGATGTGGGGCATGAGAGGAGAATTGAGCAGCTAGATGAATTGCAAACACCAGTAGTTTATTCACTTGCACTCTTTCGAAGAGGCAGTACGAAGTATATAGACCATATAGCTATTGTAACTGGTGTAGATCCAATATTACTGGCTCATAGGGATGGTCCAGAAGGTCTTTTTATTGAAAACGAGCTTATCGAGAGAGTTATTGAAAGATATACCACTTCAGAAATTAATAAGCGACAAGGTTCGCTTGTAAAAGTTGAGTATCGCCGAATACCTGATATTTTCTAATTAATTTGTAATTGTATTACTAATGGTCTTTGCCTCTATTTTTCAATATAGATTTTTTTAAATAGTCTTGAATTTAGAGGAGAATAATCAAATTTGATGCTTTAAGAATCTGCCATAAATATAAAAATGCCCCTGCCGGGAGTCGAACCCGGGTTTCGGCCGCGAAAGGGCCGCGTCCTTGGCCACTAGACTACAAGGGCATAAAGTGGAAAGCAAAAAATCGCTTTTAAACCTTGCTGTTGTAATAGGACTTTTTTTCAGCGAGGGAAAAGCATAAAAACCATTAATGAGCAGTATAATTATGGAAAAGTTGAAACAGGCTTTGTTTAAAGAGCTGATAAAGCAGGGGCCTTCTGAAGAAAATGGAAAGAGGATATGGAATGTTGCAATAAGGGAGTTGCTTTATATAAATGAAGAGCAGGCAAAATCTTTTCTGAAATTAAGAAGTCATCCAAGATATGCAGAGACAATTGTAAATAAAGAGCTTGACTTGATGAATTCCAACAAAGATTTCATAACTGAACAGATTTCTGGCGGGCCTTTCAATTTGATAGATATTGCCAGCGGGGATGGAACGAAGGCAAAGTTTTTTCTTAATCTATTTGACTGCGCGGACTTTAAAATAAGATATTGCCCTGTTAACGTGAGCGAGTATTTGGTAAATCTTTCTATAGAGAATTTAAAAAATTCCAAATTTAAGTGTGTCAAGGATTTTCAGCCTCGCGTTGGCTCGTTTAACTCTTTGGAAGAATTTAGCTCAGATTTAAAAGCAGGCGATTATCAGAGGAATGTTTATCTTTTGATGGGTTCTGTGCTTGCCAGCTTTGATATAAACGAGTACTTGTTCAAATTGAGCGATTCGATGCTTAAGGGAGATTGCTTAATAATAGGAAACGGCATAAGGAAGGGGGAGCGACTTGTTAATATAGATGCATATAAGCATCCTTCTTTTTCAGGATGGTTTATTCATTTGATGAGGTCTTTAGGATTTAAAGATGATGAAGTTGAGTATGACGCCAGATTTAACGAGATGAGAGTTGAGGGATATTATAAAATAAAAGTTGATAAGGAAATAGAAATGAACGGGCGCAGTGTCAAGCTCAAGGCCGGGGATGAGATTTTGGTTGCGGTGCTTTACAAGTTCTTTGAAGAGGAATTAAAGAAGTTTTGCGAGATGTATTTCTCGGAAGTTAATCTTTTTAAGGACAGAGAGGACGAGTATGCTTTGGTTGTCTGCAGGAAATGATTAGCGGGGCGTTCTAATAACTTCTATGCCGTTTTCGTTTAAGTATTCTATCGTTTGATTATCTATTTCTTTATAAGTTACAGAATCTCCATCTTCGTCTGTGTAGCTTTTTACGCCAAAATATCCCTCTATTGGAGGATCAAGCGTGAATATTCTCTTGATTCCTTGTTTTTTTAGGAGTTCAACAGCAGTACTTATTTCACAGACTCCTCCAGATTCTAAACCTATTCTCGTTACCATATCATCTCCAACTTTTTGGAAAACGGCCAGCCCCTCTTCAATACCTCCAGTTCTTTCCGCCCAACCATCATAAATTGAGAATGCAAAGTGTTCAGAATTTTTAGCTATTTCATCTGCTTTTTCCATCAGAGCTATTGTTTTTTCTAAACCTCCCTCAATTTCATTCGAAACAACACCTTTTCCTTTTAAGCTTATTAGAAAATCTCTAATTGCTTCGTACTGATATGGGCTTCTGGCAATAAATGGGGTGAGAACTTCCGGAGAGCATTTAAATAAATTCATTCTTTTTTTTGGAGGATTGCGTTTTTATTTATTGTTGTTCAGAAGGATATGATTTCGCTGATGCTCGCAGAACAACTTCTTTGGCAACTTAAACAGATGTTTAAGTGATTTGAAAATCTCAGCCAATCTATGATCCCGCTGAGATTTGAACTCAGGACCCCCGCCTTTCTTAGCTTTCTGACAGCTTAGAAAATTTGTCTCTAGCGGGACAAACTCTTATAAGAGCGGTGCTCTAACCAGGCTGAGCTACGGGATCAGTCTACAAGAAATTGGGAGAGAAGAAGGTATATAAAGTTTATTTTTAGTTTTGTTTTATGTTAATTGGGCTGACTGGGCCGATAGGAGCTGGAACTGATTCTGTTGCAGATGTATTAAAGGAAAAAGGATTCAAATGGTTTTCATATTCTGATGTATTAAGAGAGGAGACAAGGAAGAGAGGAATAGAAATAAACAGGAAAAATTTGCAGGATTTAGGGGATGAATTAAGGCTGAAAGAAGGAAGGGGAGTGATTTCAAAGAAAATAATTTCTAACTTTGCTGAAGGAGAGAATTATGTTTTCGGAAATATCCGCAATAGAGGAGAGGTTGATGAGTTTTTAATGTTTGGCGATGGTTTTGTTCTGATAAAAGTTGATGCCCCAATTGAAATCAGGTTTAATAGAGTAAAGGAAAGAGGAAGGGAAAATGATCCTGTCGATATTGATGAATTTAGGAAGCTTGAAGAGAAAGATTTGGGCATTGGGCAGGCAGAATATGGGCAGAGGCATATTGATGTTTTTGAGCTTGCTGATTTTATTATTGTTAATGACGGCAATATGGAAGATTTAAAAAAGAAGATTGAGATTGTTTTGGAGAGGATAAAATGTTAATCGGACTTGTTGGCAGGCCAAATTCAGGAAAGAGCACTTTTTTCAAGGCAGCAACTTTAGCGGATGTTTTAATTGCAAATTATCCTTTTGCAACTATAAAGCCGAATCATGGTATGGCTTATGTAAAGATTAAGGATCTTGCTTCTGAGTTTGGGAGAAAGAGCAATCCAAGAGAGGGATATGTAAAGGGGGATAAGAGATTTGTTCCTTTTGAATTGATGGATGTTGCCGGATTAGTTGAGGGGGCTAGCGAAGGGAAAGGATTGGGAAATGAATTCTTAAATGACTTGAGCGCTGCAGACGCATTCATACATGTTGTTGATGTGTCCGGAGAAAGCGATGGAGAGGGAAAGCCGGCTGAGAATTATTCTCCCGAGAAAGATATTGGGATTATTGAGAGAGAATTGGATTTGTGGTACTTGGGGATTTTGAATAAGGTTTGGAAAGGATTTGCAAGGACTGTTGAGATGCAGAAACAAAAATTTTCAGAAGCAGTTGCAAAACAATTTTCAGGATTGAAAGTCAAAGAAGAGGATGTTAAGAGTGTTATGCTGAAGTCAAAGCTAAATTTTGAGAAGCCCACTTTATGGAGCGACAAGGATGTTGCGGAGTTTGCAAGGGTATTGAGAATAAAGACAAAGCCGATGATAATTGCGGCTAATAAAATGGACAGGCCGAATTCAAAAGAGAATTTTTCCAGAATTTTAGAGGAGTTTGATTATCCTATAGTTGCGTGCTTTTCCGAGGGAGAGCTGGCTTTAAGAGAGGCTGATAAGCACGGCTTGATTGAATATACTCCTGGAGAAAATGATTTTAAAATAGTTGGTGAACTCAACGGAAAGCAAAAAGACGCTTTGGAGGAAATAAGAAAAATGCTAAAAGAGAATAATGGCACGGGAGTGCAGGAAATTCTGAATAAAGTTGTTTTTGATATTTTAAAGATGATTGCAGTTTTTCCCGCGGGGGCGAAAATGGAAGACAGCAAGGGGAACGTTCTTCCTGACTGCTATTTAATGCCTGAGGGAAGCACAGCTTTGGATTTTGCCTTCAGGCTTCATACAGATATTGGAAAGAATTTTGTAAAGGCAATAAGCATAAGGACGAAACAGGCTGTCGGAAAAGAATACAAATTAAAACATCTTGACGGCTTGGAGATTATGGTTAAATGAGAACTGGAATAGTGGGTTTTGGACAGATAGGAAGGGAAGTTTATAGAAGATTAAAGGAAAGGGGGGAAGATGTTGCCTTTGTTGCGAGAAGCGACGGAATTTATTCTGTTGATAAAGGAGAGAGGATTGGCAGTTTAAGAGATTGTTTTGACTTTGATTTGGATTTGGCTATTTTGGATATTACAACTTTGGATGGGGGAAGAATAGCTTTTAATTATATCAATGGTTTTTTGGATGCCGGGGCGAGAGTAGTTACTTCTGAAAAAGGAGCCATGGGAAATTATTTTTCTGAGCTGGAGCCAAGGTTTGATAGACTTGGCTTTTCCGCTGTTGCTGGAGGGAGAATAGGGATGGCTACTTTTCTTAGGGATTTAAGAATTTTAGATGGGCAGAGACTTGATGCTGTGGTTAATGGAACATTAAATTATGTTTTTGATGAAGCCTCAAAATCTGGGAATTTGGCTGAGGCGGTAAGGAGGGCTCAAGAATTAGGATATGCTGAGCCGAATGCTGATGGAGTTCTTGATGTTATTAATCAAGAGTCTTGTTTTGATGTTCCTATGAAATCTGCTATCCTGTTTAATTTTTTTAACTTTTTCAACTCAGGAAAAAGGATTAGGGCAAGAGATATTAATGTTTCTAAGGTTGATAATGATGTTTTGGAAGAATTGAGGAGAGATTCTTTCTCAAGGAGATATGTTGTTTCTATAACTCGGAATCCTGTTTCCGATAGTTTAGGAGGTTTTGAATTGGAGGCTGATGGATGGCATCTTTCTGGAGGGTTTAGATATCCGGAAAGAAGAATGCCCGGAGGAGTAAATAATTTTATTGTTGTGCAGGGTGATTCAGCAGAGTTTTGGGCTTATGGCGAAGGAGCCGGAGCCAAGGCAACAGTTGATGCAATGATGTATGATGCTCGGAGATTGATGAATGATAATAAAAGTTAACGTCAAGCCTGGAGCGAAAGAGGAGAAAGTTGAAAGAATTTTTGCCGAGGAATATAACGTGTGGCTGAAAGAAAGAGCCGAAGATGGAAAGGCAAATCGGAGGCTTTTGAATTTATTGGCTAAAGAGTTTAAAGTTAGTTTTAAGGATATAAAAATAAAAAATCCGAAGTCTAGGAAAAAGATAGTGGAGATATAGACAATTCTGATGATTATTCTACAAATAGTTCATAATTCTCTAATGGATAATTCTTAAAAGAGAATACTGATCAAAAGAATTATCCATAACTTTGTAGTAGTAGGCAATAATTAAAAACTAAATGTTTTTTTGGAGAGGATGTTAATTAATGTAAAAGTCAAATATGGGAGTTCAAGGCAAAGCATAGAGTATTTTGGAGATAACAGATATTTAGTTTACATGCTTTCTAAGCCTGAGGAGGAAGATTCTTATGATGAACTGATTGCTATGCTTTCTAAGAGGCTTGGGGTTCCTATGGAAAGGATAGCTTTGAAGAAGGATGCTGGAGGAGATAAAGTCTTTGATGTTCTATAATTTTATGAGGAGGAAGAAAAATTATGAAACAACAATAGACAGTTCGTCGTTACCAGAAACAATAGCTGAGGTTAATGATTCTATTTTAAATGAAGTAATTGAATGTGCCGAGAAAAATAACCCCAATTCCGTCGGAGCTT
>CAYNKB010000039.1:0-5378 GCA_964397725.1 Candidatus Woesearchaeota archaeon
GATGAATATAGGGAGATTATGGAAGTAATTGGAAACAAGATATCTCCTGATGCCAAATTAATCTCTGGAGCGCAGATATCTCCTGATATGGAAAAGTCAATCAAGGTTTTGATAATTGCTACTGGAGTCAAGAGCTCTCAAATACTAGGAAGCTCTTCTGAATTTAATAAGAGCAGACAGGACGAATTGGAGCAGGAATTGGGAATTGATTTCTTGGAGGAATAATGGATGACAATCGTGGGCTTGCAGAAAAAGCATATGAGCATCCCATTAATGGAGAGAGGCCGATAGAAACTGCGCTTATAGAATTTGCACAAAAGCATCGAGGTATTAATGCTGTTGAGATTTATTTTTCTCCGGAAGGAATGGTTACACCAAGATATTATTTTATTTTAAAAGATAAAGATGAATCAGTTGAAGAAGACTTGAAGGAACTAAGGAAAAGATTCCCTACACATTCAGGCTGCATAGAATCAAGACTTGAAGGAGAAAGCCAAGAACATTTGCTAATGACTAGGATATGGGACAGAGAAAAACTGAGTGATATAGAAAGGAAGATTATTGAATTTGCCAGTAGCAGAAGCCAGGTTGTTGAGGTGAGAAAAGGTTTTAATCCGGAGGAGAGAGATGCTATTCTGGCAGGAAATCCTGTTAGTTCAGAAGGAACTCATACAACTTACTTTCTAATGTTAACAGAGAGTCCATACAAAAATGTTTTATTAACCGATGAGCTAGCAAGATTAGCAGGCGAAACAAATCAAGATATTATTTATTGGAAACATCGCCCAGACTGTGATTATCAGGATTTTGTAGGAGAGCCTATTTGGACAAGGGAATAGCCTTAAAAAGCCTCAATTATTGAAATAAATATGTTAGGAAAAATAAAATCATTTATAGTGCAGTCAAAGAGAGTCTGGCTTATTTTGAAAAAGCCCTCTGGATACGAATTCAAAACAATAGCAAAGATTTCTGCTATAGGTATTCTTGCGATTGGCGCAGTGGGTTTTATTGTTTCTGACGGAATGGCTTTAGTAGAAAAATTTTTTGGATAAGTTATTCTCATGTAAAGTAAACCTTCTAACTTAACATCCTTACATCCAAGAAACACAGAAGATTGTTATCGATAATTATAACTTAATGACTATGTGCTATTTTATCTTTCATATTTTACGTTAACTTATAGACTGACATCTCAAAAACATTTAAATACCTTGTTTTATCAAATAATTTGTCGATAAACTACATCCTGAAGACATAGGTTCTATGGTCTTGAGGCATAATGTAGGAGGCGCATAATGAATATAACTGAAGCATTAGCTGAGTTGAGAAAGGAAGAGAAAAGGAAATTTAATCAGTCTGTAGACTTGATTGTGAATCTAAAGGGAATTGACTTGAGAAAAGATAATATTTCTGCTGTTATACAGGTTCCTAATAAGATTAAAGACAAAAAAGTCTGCGGATTTTTTGGAAAAAAGAACACTTTGGTTAATACAATAACTGAGCCAGAATTTGCAAGATACAAAGATAAAAATGAATTGAAAAAGCTCGTTAAGGGCTATGATTTCTTTATAGCATCCGGACCTTTAATGCCAAAGGTAGCAACTGTTTTTGGAAAAATTTTAGGACCAGCCGGAAAGATGCCAAGCCCTCAATTAGGAATTTTAATGCAGGAAAATGACAACGCTGTAAAGGAAGTTCTTGAGAAGATATCAAAGTCTGTCAAATTCAGGGTAAAGGAAGCAAGCATAAAATTGAGTATTGGAAAAGAGGGAATGAAAGATGCAGAGATAATTGAAAACGCAAGCGCAATTTACAGAGGAGTTTTGAACGCCCTGCCAAATAAAAATGATAATGTAAGAAATGTCATGATTAAACTGACTATGGGCAAGCCTGTAAAGGTGGAGATGAAGTAAAATGGAGAAGAGAGAAATAAGCACAGTACCTGAATATAAGAAAAAAATAGTTGATGAGCTTGTTAAAAAGATGAAGAACTCAAAGACTGTTTTAATTGCATCTACTAAAGGACTTCCTAGCGGGCAGTTTCAGGAAATTAAGAAAAAATTAAGGGGCAAGGCAGAGATAATGGTTGCCAAGAAATCCTTAGTGTTAAGAGCTATAGGAAAAGTTGAGAAGGGAGCTTTGCAAAATCTTAAAGAGCAGGTTGGGGCTGATATTGCATTATTCTTTTCAAATCTGGATGCGTTTGAATTATCCGGACTGCTTGCGGACAATCAGAGTCCTACAAAAGCAAAGGCGGGAGATATTGCTCCTGAAGATATTACAGTAGAGCCTGGGCCGACAGATTTAATGCCCGGACCGGCTATATCTGAATTAGGAGCCGTTGGATTGAAAGTTTCTGTTGAAAACGGAAAATTGGCAATAAGACAGCAAACTACAATTGTGAAAGCTGGAGGAGTTATTAACGATAAAATTGCTAGTGTTATGGGTAAACTAAATATTACACCTATGAGGGTTGGATTTCTGCCTCTCGCTGCCTATGATGGAAAAACAGAAAAAGTTTATGTCGGAATTAAGATAGATAAGAAAGGCACTTTGGAAGCGCTGAAAGAAGCTATATCAAAGTCTGTTGGTTTCGCAGTAAATATTAAGTATGTAAATTCTGAAACTATAAAATTCTTTATAGCAAAGGCAGGAAGGGAAGGTATTGCTTTGGAAAAATTAGTTTCTAGTAAGGCAGATGTAAAACAAGAAGTTAAAGAAGAAAAAAATGATCAAAAAACTACAAAGGAGGAAGCGTAATGGAATATATATACGGAGCTCTTTTACTTCACAAGCTTGGACATCCTGTTAACGAAGAAAACTTGAAGAAAGTTATTTCTGCAACCGGAACACAGGCTGATGAAGCCAAGGTAAAGACTTTGCTTGCAGCTCTTCACGGAGTTGACATAGACGCAGAGTTGGCAAACGCAAGCGCTGTTTCAATGGCGCCGGCAGCATCACACGGAGAAGCGAAGAAGGAAGAGAAGAAAGAAGAAGAAAAACCAGCAGAATCAGCAGCTGGATTATCAGCGTTGTTTGGTTAATTTTAATTTTTTATTTGTAATCAAACAAATTTATTATTTGGGATAGGAAGTTTTAAAAGGCTAGTTCTTGGGAGATTTTTATGAATATTCAGAGAGGACCATTTGAATTTAGCATAAATGGAAGGAGAATAAAAGAGCTAGTAAGGACTGTTGATGGATGCTTAGTTGAAAAGTCGGATATTCCTTTTGCTATAGAGTCTATGAATGAAAGAATGGTGTTAGATGATGGGAGTACAATTCCTGTTCAAAGAGTTAATATAACTAATGTGTTTGGTCAATTTAGAATTAATAAAACCTACTTAGCTAAGGAACAACCAGATGCTTATGAGTTTATAAGAGAAGGTTTAATAAAAATTTTTCAGAAAAATCCACAAACTTTGGAAGCTAACGGATTTTATTCAATTAGAGAAGAAAATGAGGGTTTATTTAGATACAATAGAACTAGAATGAGCCCACCTAAAAGATTAATCGAGGCCAGATATAGTGGTGTGCTATTTTTATGCAAATATGTTTCAGATTCGCATAAGAAACTAGATGGAAGAATTGTAAATTCATCAGGAATATTCTAAAACTTTAAAAGGCGTAATTTATACGTAGTTATGCCCGGATGGCACAATGGTACTGCGCTGGTCTTGAGAACCAGTTTCCTTCGGGATCTCCCGGTTCGATTCCGGGTCCGGGCGTTTTATTATTTAGTATTTTATTCTGTGGATGTTTGACGACTACAAAACTAATTAAATCTTAAATGTTTATGTAATTTATATGATTGCCCAGCTTGAAGAAGGAACATTTTATGCTGAACTTGATAATGCTCAAAAAGCTGCAATTCGTCTTTCTTTGAGGCTAGGCAGAGAATTTCAGGAACGCTTTCCCAATTTGGCTGAGGAATATAGGCAGGGGTTTTCTACTTCCCAGCTTGTTGAAAGATATAATGTTAAACTAACATTTGGAATAAATCAGGGTGTAGCTGAAGAGGCTGTAAGAAGAGCAATTGTTGGATATGAAGGAGGAATGGAGATTGCTCAAGATGTAGAAGTTTATAGAGGATTGATAACAGATATTTCAGAATTAGAAAGGATAGCAAAGAAACATCACGTTGAATCTGGAAGGAGACTGGGAATTAGATATGGAAGAATTTCGGGAAGAACCACATATAGAAGAGGAACTGGTGTCCATGGGATGACTCGTGAAGAAAAGAGGGCGGCAGGTCAAAAAGGAATTATTGTGCAAGGAAGAGTTCCCTGGTCTTATGAGGAGTTAAAAAGAGTTTATGATTTAGCTCAACGTCCAGATTACAGAAGAATGAGCAGAATAAACTCTAAAAAAATAGTTCAAATTATTAACGCTGACTTCCATGATGGGCAATCTGTCAGAACAAGTAGAACTGTGACTAAGGTTTTTTCTAAGTTTAAACATCTCTTTGAGGAAGGTGAGTAGATTTTTTGCCGGGCGTTCAATTTATAAAGAGGGTTTATTTTTATTATGCATGGCAGCAACACCACCAGGACCAAAGAAAAGAAAGCTTGACTATAATGTAGATCAAAATACTTATGACGAGTTCGTAAAGGCATGCAGCAGGAAAGGATTTGCCCCGCAGATAATTTTAGAGCAGGCAATGAGAAAATTCACTCAAGACGGAAGAATATAATTAATTACTTAATCCAAGTCAAAAATCTTTTTCCAAAATGGCTTCTTGGTTATCTTTATAATTCCAGCATATTCCGGAGGGGAGATAATTTGATGCCTTATTTGCGGTTTTGTTTTTAATTCCGGAGCCTGCACAGCCAGTTCAAAGTCAACCTTTTTTAGGGCTTTATCTACTTCAATCTTAGAGTAGCCCTGATTGATTAAAGCCCACTTTAGAGATTCTTTTGTATACCCTTTCTTTAAATTATTTTTAATATAAAGAACGAGCTCAGCCGTAAATTCATTTTTTCTTATCAAAAAGTCTTTGCGTTTCATCATGCTTGGAACAGTTCACTCAGAGTCTTTTGTTTGTATGCCTTCAATAAAGTCAAGAAATAGGCAAGTATCAAAGGCCCAAGAATAAGACCTAAGATTCCAAATACTATCAGACCTCCAATCATTCCAACCAAAATAATTACAGTAGATAAGTCAGTTCTACGGGCTACGATGTATGGGCGCAGGAAGTTGTCTATTGTTGATGTAATCAACCCGTTATAAATAAGGAATAAGATTCCTGTGGTTGTCTGCCCGTTGGCAAACATTATTATTGTCAATGGAATCCAAATCAAGCCCGGACCGACAAGGGGAATTATTGACATAACTACTGCCAAAGCTGTAAGGAATAAGGCATTTGGAACCCCAAATATA
>CAYNKB010000039.1:5388-7260 GCA_964397725.1 Candidatus Woesearchaeota archaeon
AAGGAAACCAACTCCCGCGACAATACCCTGTGCGAGGCCGATAACAACCTGCCCGAATAACAGCGAATCTGTAATATCTTTGAATTGCTTTATCAATGGCTTTTCCTGATTTTTGTTTAGAGGAGATATTTCCGACATGAAAACTCCGAGCTTGTCTGAATCGCGGAGCGTGAAGAAGAAAACAAAACCTATAATTGCAACATTGAGAAGAAACTTCGCCAAGTTTAGGAACATATCAATTAATGAAGTTAACAGCCCTGAAGCTATCTTGCTTGTGAGATTATTGAAAGTTACTGTTGTCTGCGTTATAAAAGATTCCGAAGCTGCGGGGAAAATGGATTGTATAAAGCTTTGGGAGTCAAATGCTGAAAGAACCTTAAAAATCTCAAAAATCTGCTGGACAATTATAGGAGTTATAAACCATAATGGAACGAAAATGATAATCATTGCAATAACGCTTGTTATTGCGGCAGACGTGTTTCTTTCATGAACATATCTGAATACTCTTTTGTGTATGGGCATAAAAATATAGGCAAGAACCAGACCTCCGATGATGGACAGCAGGACGGGGCGGATTACTATAAATACAAGAACAGCCAGGCCAAGGATAAGCCCCAGAATTACAATCTTTCTTATGTCTTTGTCATTAAGCTCCATTTTACAATTAAACCTTTTCTGTATATAAAGATTGCCTCTGAAAAAATTTATAAACAGATTTTATCTAGAGCTGTGATGGAAAGCTTCTTAGCCAAGATAATACGAGGAAATGCTGACGCAGAATCAAGAAAGTATTTTTTAAGATTTGGAAAAGGGGATTATAAAAGGAGGTTTCTTATAAGCTTTAACAATGGAAGCAAGGTAAAAATAAGGGGTGGTTTTGAGTGGGCAAATGATTTTGTAAGGTTTGTAAATGAGAATAAGGAGACTAAGTTTTCAGGAGTTATAATGATGAAAGATAAAGTTCCCGGCAGAGATGGAAAGAAAAAAGGAGGGAGCTTTGCTTATGAAGTTTCTGGAGTTAATTTGAAGGAATTTGAAAACGCCTATTATTACCTCCTAAACGTCAATGATTCGGATATTGTTTTGAAGATAAAGAAAAGCCTTCCAAAACCAGGGAAGAATGAAGACAAGATAGATGATAAATTTTGCTCGTTAGACTTGGATTTAAAATACTGGAACAAGGCAAAAGAGGCTTTCTTTCTTGATGTTCCAGAGTGCAAGAAAGCAAAGATAGAGCATGAAATTTTAATCAATGAAATAGATATGCCGAAAGGAGTTTCCCCAGAAAAGATAAGAGAATTAGCAAAAAGGAAAGGGAAGATAATCAGGAAAATGGATTGTGATGGAAAAGAAGTTGTTAAGGAATATAAGCTGGAGGTTTAGTAATCCAAACCCTTTCTAGCCAAAACACCTGAATCATAAGGATGTTTTATTTTTTTAATTTCTGTAACTAAATCAGCCTTTTCAAATATTTTTGGAAAGGGTTTATGAGAACCTGTAAGAATTAGCTCCTTGTTTTTTGGCTTTGAGTCTATTAACTTTAATACTTCTGATTCTTCTAGCAATCCGAGCTGGACAGCATATAAAATCTCGTCGGCAATTATAATATCGTAATCTTTTTTAAAACATGATAAAAGATAGTTATATGCTTCTTTTACTGCATCTATATGATGCTGTTTTGGAAGTCCGATAATCCAGGAGCCTGTGCCAAATCTTTTATATGAAAAATTGTCAAATTTTTCCAAGGCGCGGATTTCTCCTGGGAAATCTATTTCTGAGTCTCCAGTTCCGTTCTTCATAAACTGAACTAAATGTACAGAAAAATTATTTCCGCAGGCTCTTAATGCGGTGCCAAAGGCAGAAGTTGTTTTT
>CAYNKB010000040.1:0-1719 GCA_964397725.1 Candidatus Woesearchaeota archaeon
GAGAGCAAATTAATTGATGAAATAGAATCTGAAAAAAAATCTAACGAAAACTGCTGGCCGAAGGCAGGATGCACAATAAAAGAGACTGCGCAGGTATTGCTTGCTTATGACAGGGCTGGAAAAAGCACAAGCGAAATAGAAAAATGGCTTCTTACTAAGAATAAAACTGCCGGAGATTTAACGTGGTTTTTAGAAGTAGATGTTTCCAATCATGTTCCAAGCACTTGCACTATTACTTATGATTCAACTCCAAGAACTATTAAGATAAAAGATGATTTAAAGTTAGAGGGGAGCGGAGGAACCTGCCTGTCAATAAGCCCTTCAGGATACTGGCTGAAGATAAAAACTGAGTGTTTGAATAAAGAATTTGAAATTTCATGCGATCAAGATTTTATTACAACGCTGTTATATCAAAAGGGAACAAGCGGGACGGTTTTTGTGTCTTCGGAGACTCATGCAGCTGCCTCTCTTGGAACAACTTCTGAAAAAGTAAGCGCACAATGTTTTGGGATGGGGAATGCATGCGACTATGAAGGAAGTTTATGGGCTGCTTTGGCTTTGGATGAAACTGGAAAAGATACAAAGGCATTTATTCCATATTTGCTTGCATTGGCTCCAGATAATAAAAAATACTTTCCGGAAACTTTCTTGTATATATTAGGACAGGAAGATCAATATGGAGAGATTGTCGGAAGCCAGAAGCAAAACAATTATTGGGAAACAATAGGGAGTCCGTATAAGAGATTTTATGATACTTCATTGGCAATGCTGGCTTTGAGCGGCGGTGGGGCTGCTGAACTTGATAATGCAAAGAATTATTTGCTAAGCATTCAAACAAAAGAGGGATGCTGGAATAATAATAATATAAGAGATACTGCATTTATTCTTTATTCGGGATGGAAAAAGGGAGCTTCCAGCGGTGGGGGTGGAGGAGTTATAGCCGGAAATTCGTGCCTTGCTTCAGGAAAATATTGTGTTAGGCAATTTTCATGCTTGGAATCTGGAGGAGCTGTACTAAATACTTTTGATTGCGAGAACTTCAGGGATGTTTGCTGTTCTCTAAACGCAGTCGAACAAACGTGCTCTGAAAAGGGTGGGAGAGTATGCGGAGCAAGTGAAGAATGCTCTTCTAATCCTACGAGCTCTTCAACAGGAAGTTGCTGCCTGACAGCTTGCCAGCCTATTCAACAACAAAGCTCCTGCGCATTATTTGGAGGAGTTTGTAAAGTCAGCTGTTCGAGCGGAGAAACTGCGAGCACAGATACATGCGAGATTTCAGGAGATTTATGCTGCAAGCCTACACCAGCAAAAACATCGTCAGGATTTGGAATTTGGTGGATTATTATATTGATTATATTAATTCTTTTTGTTATCTTGGCAATTATATTCAGGAATAAAATAAGGGTTTGGTGGTTCAGATGGAGGGGCGGAGCAAGGACAACTCCTGTAACAAGGCCTCCTAGTTCTCCAAGCATAAGAGGATTTCAGCAGCCTCCAAGATTTGGAAATCCATTTATGAGACAGCAACAACAGCAACCTATAATCAGAAGAAGAGCTGTAAGCCAAGGAGATAAAGATATGGAAGATACTCTTAGAAAACTCAAGGAAATGAGCAGGTAAATATAATAATTCTTAAATAAACTAGAAACCTCGGAAAGAGATGAGAATTAGGGTCAAGGAAGTTGGTTCTTTTGAAAAAAGAATTGACTCGAAAAGCAA
>CAYNKB010000040.1:1819-7130 GCA_964397725.1 Candidatus Woesearchaeota archaeon
ATCGTTTAGAATTAAAATGAAAAGGGGCGTGATTGTGTTTTCTGTTTTGTTTTTGGTGTTAACTTTGTCATTTGCTTCTGCATTCTGGCCTTTTGACTTGTTCAATAAAAAGACGACTGTTACTGGAAATGTGGTTTCCGGAGAGGCGTTGGTTGCACATTATAATTTTGATGGAAATGTCAAAGACAGCGTTGGGGGGCATGACGGAGCTAAGTATGGGGCAACTTATGGCGAGGGAAAAGTCGGGCAGGCGATAAACTTTGATGGAATAAATGATTATGTTGAAGTTAAAGATACGGAAGATTTAAGGTTTGGGACGAGTGATTTTAGCATTGAGTTTTGGTTTAAGACGACGAAAGCATCTGACACGATAATTTCTAAGACTATGGGTGGGACTCCACATTATAGGGTAATGGCTGTTGATGGAAATATTCTTGGGAGAATAAATGATGGAACAAACGCGGCATCCGCAAGAAGCCCTGGTGTTGTAAGCGACGGGCTTTGGCACAAATTCTTATGGAGTGTAGACAGGCAGGGAGATACAGTATTATATATTGATGATATAGAAGTAAATAGGAGACCTGCTTCTTCGGTTGGAGACATTTCCAATACAGGCAGTTTATACATTGGCTCATTTATGACTGTTCAGTATCCTTATAAGGGATCTATAGATGAATTGAAGTTTTACAATTATGCCTTAAAGAGCGGGACTCCTGAGCCCACTCCAACACCGACGCCTAATCCAAATCAGACAGTTTGCACTGCAGATGTAAAAGAGTGCCCTGATGGAACTTTTGTCGGAAGAGATCCAAATAATGGATGCCAGTTTAGGGTTTGTGGAGTGACTCCTATTCCTCCTGAGCCAGCAACTTGTACGGATAGTGACGGCGGAAAAGATATTTATGTTAAAGGAATTGTTTCCACTGGAGGCGGGGGAGGCGGAACAGATTGTTGCGCAATAATTACTTCAAATAATCCTAGACCTTCTTGTACTACCTTTGTTGATTCTGAGATGTTAGATGTAGGAAATGCCGTTTGGGAGGATATCTGTACTGTTAATAATGAGGTGGAAGGTTATTTGTATTCCTGCCCAGAAGGATGCTTTAATGGAGCCTGTATACAATTAGATGATTTGGGCAGAAAAATAATAAAATTAAATGATAGTTATCCAAAAGTAATTTTAAATAGTCATAATGAAGATTATGAAATTGAATTGATTGGTGCTTCTGACACAAGTGCTACGATAAAGGTGGTTTCGAAATTGGGTGAATCTTCTATCCAAGAAACAAATGAGGGGGACTCTTGGGACATTCTATTTAAAGATAATACTCAAATGACTATATACGTTCAGTCAGCAGATGAGACTAACCTTGCAATAAGTGCGGAATTAAGAGTTTCATTTACTACAACCATTATTCCTCCTGAACCTGGAGTCTGCATGGATAGCGACAACGGAAATGACAGATATACGAAGGGAGAGGCGTGCTTAAATGGGGAATGCAAGAAGGATTTATGCGAGACAAGCCAATACAACGAGCAGATTTTAACAGAATATTCCTGCGGAGGAGAAGATTGGATTAATTCAAGAGAGTACAGATGTTCGGAGAGTTGCAGTGAGGGCGCTTGCAAAAAAGTAATTCCTGTTCAAAATAATGTCTGCCAACCATTGATAGACAAAGTTGCCAACCCTTCAGATTTGAATATTTATGGATTGAATTATAACGCCGGCTATTGGAGCAATACCTACAGCGGAGATTGGTATATTAATAACGAACCTGAGAGTTTTGTTGAGTATAGCACATCGTGGAGCAGCAGCGAGGACTATTCTTATGACGACCAATACAGCTATCAAAATGCATATGTTAGTGTTAATGTTGATGTCTTTGAAAATGAAGAGATAGACTTGCAAGATTGGATTAAGCAGGAGACAAATTACCAAATTTGCAACATAGATAATTATTGGGATTCCAACAACAAGGAGAATAAGGTGTATATTTGCAGTTGGGATATTTTAAGAAACAGGCAGGATTTAGGAAACTATGATTACAAATCAAGGCAAGTTTTATGGGTAAATGATAATGTAGTTGTTAGAATATATGTATCCTCTGGAAAGAGCCTGACTGATGAAGAAGTCAACCGGATAGCTCAAAAGAGAATAAATGAATTCTTAAATGATTTAAAGAGCAATGATGGAAAATATGTTGGGTGGGAAGAATTTGACATATCTTACCTTGCCAGAAGTTTCATATCACAAAGCTTGAGCGAGTGCCCTTCTGATGTTGAAAATCCAATTAATGATGAAACTGGAGAAGAATGTCAGCCATCATGGAATTGCAAGTTGGAGCCGGTTATATGCCCAGAATATGGGTATCAGAACAAGATTTGCAATGATAATTCCTGTGGAGATGAAAGGGAAGAAAGAATTTACTGCTCCCCGGGAATTTGCTCGGGATGTTATGTTCCAAGGTGGTTTGGAGATAGTAATAGAAATAATATTTGTATTCCTTACGGAATTAGATTTGAAAAGGAAAGTGGAGATAGTTTCAAACTTGTGGAAGGGGAAGATGATGAGAGATTGACTGAAGGGCAACAAGGAGGCTTTTCTCTTGTAGTTGAGTCCGATACAAGCGCTAAATTTGAAATTACCGGAAGAGATGATAAATTATATAGCTATGAATTGATAGAAGGCGAATCTGTGGATATTACTGAAGGATATGTTGTTTTGGAAGGTGATGAAGGAGTAGTTTCTATTATCCTTGACGTTAAAGAAGTTGTTTATTCTCCAGATGGAGAGAGCTATGTTGATTTAATTGTTAGATTTACGCAAAACCAAAGAGTGATAGATAAATTCAATGCGTATTGCGACTATACTGGAGAGGTTAAGCAGCAAAAGACGAAAGGGGCAGGCGGAGACTGGGCATCGTGCCAGAATAATTATGAATGTGACTCCAATTTGTGCTCTGGAGGAGAGTGTGTTGAAATTAATGATGCTATAAAGGAAGCAAGTCAATTCAAGGGATTATTTATCAGGGCTATATGTAGGCTAGGAAACTTGTTTAATGAAGATGAGTACAATAGTTGCATTGGAGACTATTTAGGATATTAACAATAGAATTTATATAATTAAGATTTTTAAATAAGATATGAAAAAGAGTTTGGTTTTTACTTTTGTTTTAGTTCTTATGATACAGGGTGTTTATGCTATTTCATCAGATTTGAGAGAGGCATATAGGCCCGGAGAGACTATGATTGCTGAATTGCAGGGGAATTTTTTGAGCCCTATAGAAAAAGAAAATGTGGAATTTTACAGAGGACACGTGCTGGTTCCTTTTGAATATGACATAATGAAATTAGGAGATAGGTACTTTTTATGGGCAGTGGCGCAGGAAAATGAGAATAACTATACATTAAAGATAAAAGACATATCAACTACAATAAATGGAAAGCCGGGAAAGATAGACTTTGAGAAGAATTTTTCTATTATAGGAAACTTGATTGATTATTCTATAAAGCCAGGGGTAATTTTTGCTAATTCTGATTTTGAAATAACAATACAATTAAATGAAGATTTGAATAAGGAGATAAATGTTAATTTTCCTGAAGAAAGGAGTGTTTTATTAAAGCCAGGAGAAAACAAGATTGAGTTTTCTATAGGCAACGTTGAAGGAACTCAATTTTTAATTATCGGAGTTGGGCAGTATGCGGTTCCCACATACATTATTGGAAAGAAAAAATCTATGGTGGAAGTTAACTTGCCGGAAATAAGGTTTAATCCGAGATTTATTGAAAGCAAGATACTTATTACAGACAACTCTCCGATATATCCATTTGAAATGATTAATTCTGGGGATAGAGTGGTGCATGTACAACTGGATTATGATAAGGATTTATTCCTAATAGGAGAAGATGAATTTGATATTGACGCTGATAAAATAGCCTATCTTAATTTTAGCCTAAAGACAAAGCCAACACAAGGAATTAATAAGACTATAACTGCAAATTATGGAAATTTGAGTCTGGAAATGCCAATTTTTGTAGAGTTTACTGAGGATATAACTGAAGCCTACACTCCTTATTTGAATGATAGTTTCACTGAAAATAGCTTGTGGTATTGCTCTGAATTAAAAGGAAAGCAGTGCACTGCCGGGGAGACATGCAATGGAAATATAAGCGCGAGCAGGGATGGGAGCTGTTGTGTTGGAACATGCCAGGCTCCGAGCAAAAAGAGCTATGCGTGGATTGGGTGGCTTATAGCTGGAATTGTTATTATTGGCGGGCTCTATGTGTGGGCGAAGTATAAGAAAGCTAAAGGAGATAGAAATCCATTACAGACAAAAATAAGAAACGCTGAAAATATTTAATTCTTTTTAGACTTTTTAGGCTTCTTGCTTTTTGGATTTGCAGGAGGAGTTTTTTCAGGAGGAGTTGTCAGTTTCTTAAACAACTCTGGATTTTCGTTTTGAAGATGCTGGGCAAGGATGTTTCTTTCAGTTATCATGTTCTTCGTTATGGCGTCGTATTCGTGAAGCCTTTGGACTATTTTATTGCCTAATTCTGTTAAATCGTAGTTTGGAAATGTGACTTTTGAGGGATTTATTATTTCTATATGGGAAGGCATATAGGCAAATAAAATTCCTAAATAATTCTCTATTGTTTCCAATTCGGCAGTCACTTCGGCAAATGCTGTAAAAAGGTCATTTGACTCCTTAATAAGCATCGGCTCATGATAAGTTTTTTCTAAGACATTTACTCCCTTTTCAGAGCCAAGTCTTACAACTAAATTGTTCAGAGCTTCCTTGATATGTTCCGCAGGGCGGCCCATAATCTCAATAATAAGCTGAACCTTCATCTTTTCCATAATGTGAAATATAATTAGACGTTTTTAAAAGTTGCTAAACAACTTTTAAGCTACGAAAATCAAAGATTTTTGATGTTTAAAGTTTCCTCAAAGCAAGAAGGATTATGATAATTACAGCCAGAAAAAGAAAAGAGAAAAGGACATAATTCCTTATTTTTTCCTGTTTTGTTATTAAGACAGGGTTTTTAACACTACTTGGAGAATTAAGCACAAGGGGTTCGTCTACAATTGGTTCAATATATGCAGTTTGTGAAAATTCTTTTATCTCGCTTTTATCGTCTATAAAACTATCTTTTTCCTTTATTACTATAGGCTTGCATTCTTCGGAAAAAGAAGATTTGCCTGTTTCCCTTAACCTAACACATATTTCCGTTTCTCCGACATAATGAGATATTAACGTGACTGCTCCTTGCCTTAAAAGGCAAGGCTTCTTGAATGATGCTCATCCTGATT
>CAYNKB010000041.1:0-7062 GCA_964397725.1 Candidatus Woesearchaeota archaeon
CCTCAAATTTCGGCTTTAACAGATGAAAGATACATAGTAGAGCTAAAAGATAATCAAATCAATCCATCTTTGAGTTTAAACACAATAGAAGAAATACATCCCTCTGAATTGAACCAAGTAGCTGGAGTAAGAATATCTCCTAAGAAGAGGATAATAGTTGTCTCTAATCTTTCAATAGAAGAAATAGAATCAGAAGACTCTGTGATTAGGGCAGAGCCAGATTATAGGTTTTCCTCATTGGTACAATCAAACTCGTGGAATTATGAATCAATTGGAATAGATTCTCAAACTGGGAGCTTAGGGCAAGGAGTCAGGATAGCAGTTTTAGATACAGGAGTAAACTACAATCTCCTAAATATTCTAAATGGATATGACTTTGTAAATGAAGATTCAGACCCTCTTGACGATAATGGGCACGGAACCTTTGTAACTCAAATACTTAGAAATCCTGGCACAAACTTTCCTTTAAACCAGGCAGAAATATATTCAGTAAAAGTCCTGGATGAAAACGGAGATGGTTTTGTGAGCGACATAGTGGAAGGAATAAACTGGGCAATAAATAACAACATAGACATAATTTTAATGAGCCTGGGAGGGAATGAGGACTCTTCTTTCCTAAGAGATGCAATTCAGCAGGCTAACAGCCAAGGAATAACAATAATAGCTGCTGCAGGAAATGAGAATGCTCCAGAAGTTGTATACCCTGCAAG
The DNA here is from genome assembly GCA_964397725.1 of Candidatus Woesearchaeota archaeon. GTDB lineage: Archaea > Nanobdellota > Nanobdellia > Pacearchaeales > GW2011-AR1 > CAYNKB01. The sequence continues at coordinate 711 of CAYNKB010000041.1, forward strand.
ATATCCTGAAACTATAAGCGTTGGCTCAATAAACCAAAATCTCCAAAGATCCTCTTTCTCAAATTACGGCTCTATCCTGGACTTTGTAGCTCCTGGGGAGAATATCTTAATAACAGACGGGCAGGATTCTTACCTTGGGGAAGGCACCTCTTTCAGCGTTCCGCACGTTGGCGTTGTAGCTGCTTCTTATCTTTCTGACAATCCATCTTTCTCAAACGCAGATTTAAAAAATAAATTAATCTCGACAGCGCAAGACCTCGGCTCTCCAGGGAAAGATGATGAGTTTGGGTGGGGTCTGGTAAGATATGGTGGTGGGATTTCCTCTTCAAATGATGACACAATAGTTAATTTAACCACCAGACTTGATAATCTAGAAATCAGAGTAAGTTTAGTAGAAGAAATAGTATCAACCATTCAAAGTTCTATAGATAATTTATTATCTTCCATCGTAGGATTAGTAACTATCTCAAATGAGCATGAAGCGAGAATATCAAATTTAGAAAATGGAGTGATTTCTAAAAATGAGAGTGATTTCCCAAATTATCTTAATTATTTATCTTCTTCCGATAGAAAGAGAATACTCTGTGGATTGGCAGAAGAAGCACATTTGGAGCATATTGAAGACTTGGGATACATTTGCGATATAACATATAGAACTTTGAGTTCTGGAAGAGAAATTGTAAGATGTGGGTGTAAGGTTATAAGATGATAACAATAAAATTTATAATATTCTGGGGGGTCATCTAATGATGAAAAAGGAGAAGGAAAGAGGAAGTTTTATAATAGTTGGAATAGTACTGGCGCTAATTCTATCTTTTGTTAAATTATTTATTGGTGGAGGAACATTTCTAGAGTATGGATACAATAAGTGGATATTTGACTTAGTATTTTTCATTTTCTCTGGAGTGATTATAGGTTATATTTTTTCTGAATTTAAAGGAAAAGCAAGGTTGATTTCGATAATGGTAACGGTTTTTGTTTTGCTTTTACTAAATAAAATACTTTACAATTTAATATATTCAGGTTCTGAAGGACTATCTTCATTTTATTACATGGGAATCTTTTATCTTTTAACAATAGTTTTAGTGTCTCTAGTTGGCTGGATAATAACTTACATAGTTTACTATTTTCTGAATAAAAGAAAAAATGTGTTTCTTATTACAAGCTATATGGTTGTTTGGGTGTTTGGAATATTTTTGTTAATAAATGATATGGTTGAAAACTTCAATCTCGGAGGTCCTAACGGTAATTGGTATATTTATGGAGATATCTTAGTTTTAGTTGGAGCAGTAGTTTTGCTTATATACGGAGGAACTAAAAAATGAGAAGGATATTTAGTCTTTTTATTCTGCTACTAATTATTTTAACTCTCCAAGTTTCAGCCTCTGATGATACAACTAGTTTGGCTCCAGAAGGGTTGGTTCCAGAGGTTGGTTCAGATGTCCAAGAAAAAGAAAATCCGTTAGACGAACAAGAAATGAGTGCTCAATATGAAGTTAGTACAAGTAGTGAAGTTCACCAATGGATTGCTTATCAAGCCACATATGTTTGGACAACCCCTGAAATAAATCAGTATAATTATTTGATGAATGACTATGATGATCAATTAGATGGAGATGGTTATATCTTGGGAGAAGGAATATTAATAGGTTCTGGAGAAGAAGATAGATATGGGAATCTCCCTTTTTTAGAGCATTTTTGGGACCCAGATAATCCGCAAGGAGGAAATTATAATGATGGGTTATTTGAACAAAGAAGCAGCTATATTAGAGCACAAGAATTTTACAATACAGCAAAAGAATTATACAGCCAAGGAAATAAAAATGAAGCCTATTATTATTTAGGGAGGGTTGCTCATCTTCTAGAAGATTCCACGGTTCCAGCTCATGTTCATTTAGATTCTCACAGCGGAATGACTCCCTTTGATGGAGATGACGAATATGAACTATTCACAGCAAATAATCATTACCCAAGTGCCTGGGGGGATGGACCAAATTTCAAGCATTTTTCAGGATCAAATTATGTTGGACAGCAATATAATTACGAGAATCTTCCATGGTGGAATGATGATGTTAAACCAGGAGCTACAAATTTCTTTAAGTTATTTTACTATACTGCTCAAAAAACACAGCATTTTGCTAGTGACGATTATAATGGAAATAACTTACTAAGACTTCAAGAAGGACCTGACTATTGGTGTTTTGGTCCAGACTGCTCAAATTATGATTATTTATGGGAAAATGATGGAGTAGAAGTTATTAGTAACAAGAATGATATAGAATCTGGTGCAACAGGTAATAAAGAGAATCTAAAGAAAGTTGCTGAAGCAAATATCCCTCATGCAATGAAAGCTGTAGCAGGACTATATAGACTATTCTGGCTTGAAACTCATGAAGATTATTGTTCTTCTGGTTCTTGTTGCGATTTGTCAACAAATACAATAAAAACATTTGGATCTCAACCAAACTCTTATTCAGATAGAAATATTTGCTCAGGTCAAAATAGATTTTATCAGGATTGGTATTGCGATGGAACAAGCCCTTCAACAACTCTAGTTACAAACAGCTTTATAGAAACCTGTACCCAAGACCAAATTTGTTCACCCTCTGGGTGTTTATTAAATATAAGTTTAGTTGATCCAGACGGTGATGGAATTTACAACGAATTTGATAACTGCCCAACTATATACAACCCATTTCAAGAAAATACTGATGGAGATTCATTAGGTAATATTTGTGACCCAAATGATGATAATGATGGTCTCTTTGATACCGAAGACGCTTGTCCTTTAATTGCAGGAGATTATTGCAATGGATGCCCATCTATCAGTTGTCAAGCCCAGTATAACGAATATCCTTTATGTCCTCAAAATATCGCTCCCCCAGTATGTATAGAGTACAACGAAAGATGTGATATTTTATCTGATGAAGTTATTAGGCAAACAAATATTCTTTTAGATAATAACGAAACTGTTGTTTTTGAAGAAGGTCTAAAGATATATCTAACAGATTATGTAGTGACTCCAGGTCACTTAATGTATCTTTATGGGGTTAAGAATGTTACAGGATATGCGAATGACACCGTGATGTTTATAGATGTTCTTTCTTGGACAATGTATAATGCCACAATTACATCCGACGGGATTGGTACATTGTCTGTACCGAGCGAATATAGTTTTGACAGCCCCTACACAGTTAGATACTCAATGAATTTTCCGACTGAAAGGACATTTGCAACTCTGGACTTTCCAAGAAGCGGATATCAGTTTGGGAGAGTAATATTTGGATCAGCAGCAAATAAAACTTTCTGTGAAAATAGAGAAGAACCAGTTCCCAAAGTAGAATTTTTATTAATAGAAGAGGATTTTTTCTACAATTACAATTCAATAGAATTCCAATTTAATGTTACTGGTTTTAATGCTAGTGGCAAAGGGCAGAGTCATGTTCACTTTCATGTTGATGGAATTCCAGGATTGAATTTTTCTGATAATCTGATGTTTTATAATTCCCCAAATAATGTAGTAGAGCTCAATAATCAACTTGGGCAAACAAATTATGCTACTTGGGTTGATTCAAACACTATCAGTATTGATAACATTCCTAATGGATTACACAGGGTTCAAGCTCAATTAGTAGATTCTAATCATAATCCTCTTATTAATCCGGAAGCAACAGCAGAGATAGAAATTTTTATAAGTTCAAGTAATAATATTTATGGCTTAGTCGGTAATGAGAGTTCTGGAATTGACGATGATGCTGTTTTTGGAGATGAAAATTCTCCAGTTACTATAATAATGTTTGGAGATTATGAAGACCCCTTTAGCAGAATATTTTGGAATGAAACTCTTCCTTTAATAAAATCAGAATATATAGATACTAGGAAAGTGAAATTTGTATTTAGGGATTTTCCTTTAGGAAGCATCCATCAATATGCACAAGCGTTATCAGAAATAGCTGAGTGTGTAGGGGGATACGGAGATGAAGCATATTATGAAATGTTTAATGAATTGTTTGAGAAAGGAGTTGAGGGTTTTACTACTCTTGGATATGATATAAATAATTGTTTTTATTCTGGTCAAATGGCTGAAGAAGTAATACAAGACTTGCTTGATGGACAATCAATGGGTGTTCAAGGAACTCCAACATTCTTCATTAATGGAGAAATAGTTAGTGGAGCTCAACCATTTGAAAACTTTCAGGCTATAATTGAAGAAAAATTAAATGAAAGTATAACTTGCTTTAGCGATTTAGATTGTAATGTTGTACAAACCTCAGAAAACTTTTGTAAAGAAAATGAGGTTTGGGAAAGACATCCCGTGCCTATATGCTTGAATCCAGAAACAATTTTCTCACAATGTAGTTTAGAATATGAAGAAAGTTTTGTTGAAGAATGTAGTTATGGTTGTTCAAATAGCGAATGTCTTTCTCAACCAACTCCTCAACTAAAAATAAACTCTCCATCCCAAACACTATTCTCAGAAAGAAGACTCCAATTAAACCTCAGCACTACAGAACAAGTAGACAAAATAACTTATATAGACTGGATGGACAGAACACCAAGAAACAAAACACTTTGCAGCAGAAATTGCAATGGATATGGAAATGACAGAAAAAGACTAGTTTCATTTGGAGATGGAGAACACAATTTAACATTTATGGCTATAAAGAATAACGAAGTTGTGGATGAAGAAAATTCATCTTTCTTCATAGACAGCAGAGACCCGAGCATTTCCAGTACAGAACCAAGAAGAGGCTTCGCCTCGGGGATATTTAATGTTGAGTTTAGCGAGGATAATGCAGAAGAATTAGTTTTGTACTACGGAAACAGCATAAGAAATAAAACCTTAGATATTAATAACGATTGTGTCCCTGACAGAACAAGATACAAATGTGAGGCAGAAGTCAACTTATCAGATTACGATGGGTTGGAAATACAATACTGGTTTAATCTCACAGATATTGCTGGAAACTCGGACGCAAACAGACCCGTATCAAGAATCAAGGTTGATACAACATCCCCCGTAATAAATTCATTTAATTATTCCATTAGTTTAAGAAGGGTTAACTTTAACTTTAATATAACAGAATTGAACTTTGATGAAATTAATTATATAGACACTTTGGATGCAAGACCAAGAGAGATAACACTCTGCTCAAGATTAAGAAATGGAATTTGCCAAATAACAAAGAGCTTTAGAACAGGAGAGCATAACTTAACAATAAACGTATTGGATGATGCTGGAAATTCCATAGAAGAAGAGATTAGCTTTGTTATCTGAGAAATCAATCTGCAGATTCCAAATAAGCTTTCTTATTGGGAATATCAACAACTAATTTTAAATTGGCCAATCTTAGAAAATCCATTCCAATTATAGTTGGAATACTATAAACATGATTGCTGTATTCTTCAGGCATGGATTTTAAAGCAGTTATGTCAACTACATTTATAGGGATATTTAGATCCTTTATCTTATTATCAGAAGACTTTAAGGCAAGAGAGAATTTACGCATCTTCTTGGAAGGTATTCCTCCTTTTCCAAAACCAGTTATAGGCTCCCCTTTTTCCGCTCCTGTTATGGGTAAGTTTAGAAGATAACAGTCTTTTGCAGATATTATTGTGTTCGGGCTTCCTGTATCAACCAAAGCTCTTATTTTTCCGAAAGAATGCGGCTGCCTCGATATTAAGTTAAGAAATACCCTTTCAGCACCGAAAGTATCTATTAATTCAAGTTCAAAAATCATCCTCAATAAAGAACTATCAATCCCTTCGATGGAATAAATTCTACTATCACATCTTTGAGATTCTTTCCAACTTTATTTACCTCGCTAATTAGGCTCTCAAAAGAATCAGCACTAGCCAATACACGGCTGTCACTCACTGCAATATACTTCCCAGGATATTGCTCTTGAAGCAATTTGAAATTTTTGGACACGAAGCTAGAACTCTCCTCAAAATTCCTAAATTCATCCAAAATCTGCCCGTTTTCCATACTTGTCTTATATAAAACAGATTTATAAGCCTTGCGGAAAGATAGAATTTTTTACTGCAATTACAATCAGGCTTTTCCTTGAATTTTTTAGGGAGGAAATAGAAAAGTTAGTTAAAGAAAATAATTTGAAAGAATAAGGATTATAACACCTATTTTACTCTGATTACTCTGCCTTCTTTGATGTCTTTCACGCTTCTGACTAGCTGTTTTAATAAATCTACATCTATGTTTGCCTGCATTTTCAATCTTTCGTATTCATCTTTTGGTATGCTTATCATTTCCATAAACACTGAAGAATTGCCAAGTTTTTAATCCTTCCGTAAGAAATCCTTGGCTTTCAAGCCAATGAATGAATTACGGCAG
>CAYNKB010000042.1:0-6762 GCA_964397725.1 Candidatus Woesearchaeota archaeon
AGAGTTGATGCAAGAGGGAGAAGAGCAAGTCCGAGAGTTGGAAGGATTATTCCCAGCATATAAAGATTTGTCAATGGAGAACGTATCTCTCTGGAATATTTCAACATCTTTTCATAAACTCCGTCAAGTATTACTTGAAGTGCCTTTTCTAAGATTTGGACACGACGGGATTCTGTAGGTTCAAACAGAGAGGATTCTATTAAATGAAGAGACTCAACAAATTCAGGGGCATAATTTCTCCAAGTTTCTAAGTAGTTATCCAGAGATTGCTTTATTGTTGCAAAGCGGGAGATTTCAACATCATAGAATATTTTTTTGAAGTCCAGAGCTAGAGGACCTTCAAGATGTTCTGATGTGAACGCTATTGCTCTTTCAAGATTTGATGTATGCTTCATATATACTACAGTATAGAGGACTGCCGGAACCATTTGCGAAGAAGCTTCAAGACGCCAAGCATTTGCGAGGCGCTGTGGCATACTGTATGTGTAGTAGAATACAAACATGCTTGCAATCAATCCTAAAAAGGCAAATAAAAGCTGTATTGAGCCGTTAATGAAATATATTGCGACTGCTGTGAGTATTGTTGCAAAAAATAATCCAAGCATTGACATTATTGAAAGCGTAAGAGCTTGGGAAGCGGAGACATCTACATGGGCGACGTCAAGGTAGTGCTGAACTTTTATCCTGTCTTTTTCTGCAATGCGGAGCTTTATTATATTTCCAAGGGATTGCGCCCAGCGCTCGTAACGCGTTAATTCGCGGGACATATCTTTCTGGAATTGAATGTATTCTTTTGAGAAATCTTTCTCTTCTTCAGATATGCTTGATTCAAGCTTTCTAGAATATTTATCCAAAATTTCTTTTGTTGTGTTTGGAAATGCCATTGCGCCTCTTTTTTATTATTCTGAAGAAGGAAAAAGATGTTATAAACTTTGAGATTTTAAAAAGGTTTAATAATATAAAGGATTTGGCAAGAATATGAAAGGAAAAAGAGGGCAGACTTGGGAAACTTTGATTCCCTGGTTTATAGGAATTGCTGTATTGGTTATTATGATTATTTTAGCAGTTTTGTTTAAAGAAAAACTTGCAGGATATGGCACTTACCTAAGAAATTTATTCAGGAGATAATATGGCAGAGTTAACTATAGAACAAATTGTGAAGATTGGAATTGCTGTGCTTGTTTTAGTGGCAGTTGTTGCCGGTGTTTATTTGGGATTTAGAAATTACATTTTTCCTTATTTTAAGGATTTGGGGCCTGGAAATGCGGCTGGGGTTGTTCTTCTTTTTTTTAGGAGGGATAGATGAACCGAGAAGGCTTTTTCCTGGGGGAGACTACTTTGAAGATTGTGGTAGCTATTATTTCTATTTTGATTTTGGTTGTGTTGTTGGCTGGTTTGTATAATACTTTTTCCAGTAAAAATTCTTTAGAGAAGGCCCAAGCTAGTTTGAATAGATTGTCTGATTCTATTGTTTCAGTTTCCAGATTTGGAGAGAGCCAGAGCTATGTTTTGACTGAACCGCAAGGATGGTTTTTGACTTATTTTAATGCGAATCAACCTGTTTCTTGCGAGCAAGATAGTTGTATTTGTATTTGCAAAAGTCAGGACAAATGCGATTCCGTAGGTGTCTGCAATAAAGTTTCCAGAGCCTTGGTGCTTGAGAATCCAATAGCAATTAATCCAACAGAGATTAATTTTGAGGATGACGGAGATTCTATAAAAATTACGGAGAAAAAAAATGAATAAAAAAGGGGCTGATTTAGAGGAACTTGTTAAGATTGCCAGCTGGATTGCTTTTTTTGCCCTTATTTTGGGAGCGTTATATTTTTTAAGCAGGAGAGTTATAGCTTAGTATGGAAGAGAAAGGAGAGTTAACTAGCAAGCAATTGATTACCATAATTATATTAGTAGTTAGTTTTGTCATTATTTTGCTATTTTATTTTAGTTTAAATTTAAATTCCGAAGTTAATAAGGAAAGCTGCAGGAATTCTGTTGTTCTAAGAGGGACTCCTTTAGGGGGAGCTACTAAGTTAAATTGCAAGACGCAAGATATCTGTCTTTCTGCCGGAGGGGATTGTAATAGCGCAGGAAGCGATACTGTAAATTTAGATGCGAAAACGGAAAGGCAGTTATTTGATGAGGTTTCTAATTTAATGTATGACTGCTGGTGGCAGATGGGAGGGGGGAAAGTGAATTATGCTCCCAAAGGATTATTGGAGCATAGCTATTGTTCTATCTGCAATACTATTCATGCTGATGATAAGTTAAAGGCAAATTCAGACTTGAATAAAATCAATATGAAGGATTATTATACTTACTTACAGGAAAAGAAGATTTCCAATAGTGATGAGAGCTATCTTCATTATTTGTATGGCTTTGATTCAATAGAGAAGGTAAGGAGTTCTATATTGGAAAGTACCCAAGGAAAAGTGGACTTATATGAGCAGAATATCGATCTAACAAATCCAAGTGGCTATGCTTTAGTAACTGCTACAACCAAGGCTGGAAATTGGGAGAAAATTCTTGGAGGGACTTTGATTGGTACAGGGGCTGCTCTTGTAGGCTTGGCGACTGGAGGGATAGGTTATTTATTTATTGGAGGAGCTATAGTTGGAGGTGCGACAACTTTTATTGCAAGTAATGGAGACGAGGATCATACCTCTCCTGTTTTGTATTCTTTTGATGGGGAGGCTATTAAGGCTCTTAATTGCTATGAATTTTCATCTTTATCTTAATATGAATAAAAAAAAAGGAAATATTTTGGTTGGGAATGTAGTTTATATTGTTTTAGTTCTGGCTTTTTTTGCCATTTTGTTTATTTTTATTGCAAATAAGAGTTCTGCTACCTCTTTAGTTGAGGAGAGGACGGCGAAACAAGTAGCTTTGATGATAGATTCTGCAGAACCTGGAACAAGAATTACACTGAACCTGAATAGTGTTTTAGACAAGAGAGAAGAGGGCAGAGAAGTTGACGATGTTATAATAATAACGGATAATTTTGTGAGAGTTCAGTTGAGTGATAAAAGTTTTTACGTTTATTCTTTCTTTAATAATGTAAAAGTATCTTATAAAATCGAAGGGGGGTTCTTAACTTTAGATATAAGATGAATAAAAAAGGAGATGAGAGAGTTTTGTCATTGTATTGGTTTGTTATGTTTGTTATAATATCAATTGGAGTTGTTTCTGGAGTTTATTTGTTTTTTTCAAATCAAATTGATGTTCGGGGAGCGGAGGCGAGCATTCTCGGAGATAGGATAGTCGGTTGTTTGGTTCAAAATGGGATTTTAAATGAAAAATTATTGGAGGAGATGAATTCTGATAATTTTGAGGAAAAATGCAGACTGATTTTAAAAGATGATTCATTGGAAGCTTATAAAGATAAAAGCCAGTTTTACATAGAGGTTAATGCTGACGGAAAGGAATTTGCTGTCGGGGACGGCAGTTTCAAGGCTTTTTGTGGACAGGAAGAATCAAAGAGAAATATTCCAATTTGTGTTGATAAGATATTGATTATTTTAAATGAAGATAATGAATTTAAGGAGTTTAATATCTTGGTGGCTGTAAGGAAGGTGGAGCAAAATGCTATCTAAGAAAGGACAGATTGGCCAGACGATGACATGGATTTTTGCAACTATTATTGTTATAGTTTTGACTTTTCTTTTTATATATGTTTCAGGAGAGATAGACAAGATTAATTTTACTTCAAGCGATTCTTTAAATAGAGGAGACTCAAAAGTCGTAAATCAACAAATGCTGTTTGCTATTTTAAATAAGGAATTCGATGGAAAATCAGTAAGTGATATGATAAAAGCAAAGGATAAGGAAAATGTTGAAAGAAATGTTAAATTAATTTTAGATGATTTTTCAAACAAGGGAATTAACTGCAGTTTTTATGTCAATTCTTTGGATGTTGGGATTGATGGAGATGGGGAAGGGACTCCTGCAAGCATTGATGTTGATGATATAGAGGTTTCTTTATGGTGCTAAATAAAAAAGCAAGCCTTCCTGTCACAATGCTTGTAATTTTAACTTTGGTTATTTACATATTTGCTTTAGTAATCTTCAGCGTTTCTTATAATCGCGCCAAAGGGGAGATAGTAGGATATGGAAAGGTTCAGGAATTTAATATTATTGAGAAGTCTAATTTATTTTCAAATAAGAAGGAGGTGCATATATCAGATGAATTTTCCGGAAAAAGATACATTTTGTTTGGAGAAAGGGATTTGAAGATTAGGGTTGAAAAACTTCCTTAGTTTTTAAGTGTGGAAATGTTTAAATATAAACTTGGATTTCGATTGGGATGGATGAAAGAGAGGTTTCTTTATGGTGAGTTTGGTAGTTTGGGGTGTTGTGGTTGTTGTTTTGATTGCTGTGCTGTACTTTATTTTTAGAAGACGCAGGCCTGCTATTGCAGCTGCTACCGGCGGATACTATGCAGGCTATCAAGCCAATAATCCTACATGGAGACAGAGCTGGAGCTGCTTTGCCTCATGTGTGGAGGTTTACAGGGCTTAGATTTATTACTTTTTTGATACTTGTATTTTTAATATTTGCGATGGAAATTGGCTGGCTTGATGTTGTTGGTGCTGATTTTTATGGAAACGTTGTTATTTCTCTATTGTTTATAATTTCTTTCTTTGCTTTGGCAATTGGCAGAGGGAGAGGAGGATTGGAAAGATTAATTGGGTGGATTTCTTTAGTTTTTGGGGTGGTGGGAATAGCAGTATTTTTGCAGGATTGGTTTAGTGTTATTCCTTTTTTGGATATTCTTGTTGGCAATATAGTTTTTGTTTATATAGGTCCCGGCTCTTGGGTTAGAATTGCTTTTATTATAATTGTCTTATTTTATTTGCTTATGAGGGGACATCCGTCTTATAATAGGCCTCTGGCTATTTGAAGATGATAAAAAAAGGATTGGGCTTTTTACTTGGAGTTTTGGTTTTAATTAATTTAGCGGGCGCTGTTGGGAGCTTTGGAGGATTTGGGTTTAGCTATGTAAATTACGAAGACATTCTTTTATTTGGAATTGTTTTTATTTTCTTTTTGGCTTTTATTTTTATGACGATTTATAAGGTATTTGGAAACAAAGGAATTGCCATGGTTATGGCTGTTGCAATTTCTGGCTTGATAACTTTTGCTTTATTTAGCAGAGGATTTCTATCAGGGTATGGTGCAGACAATATATCTGACTTTGCCATAGCCTTTGGTGTTTTATTAGTTGCTGGATTCATTGTTAAAATCGCTTACTCTAGTTTGGGAAAGCCCGGATCTATATTTGTGCTGTGGTTTTTATGGCTTGCTTTGTTTTTTGTTGACCCTTATGAATTATTTAGTTATGGAAATGTTGCAGATGGTTTTGCATTTGTTCATTCCATCTTGACAGGCATATTTGGATTATTTATTGTGATTGTGGTTTCAGCGATTATAGTCTTTAAGAAGAAGAAATCTGCTTTAGAAAAATTGGGCAAGAAAATTGGATTATAATTGGAAATCTTTATAAAGATGTTTTGCTAGGATGAATTAGTATGGATTTGAATAAAAGAGGACAGGGTTTAAGCATTACAACTTTAATATTGATAATTTTAGGTGTTTTAATCTTGGTAATTTTAATTTTGGGTTTCACTCTGGGGTGGTCTAAAATTTTTCCTTTTATAAGTCCTTCAAATAATGTCAAGGATGCTGTCGATAAATGCAATTTGGCCTGCCAAACAGATTCGAAGTTTGATTTTTGCACAACGAAGAGGGATGTTAAGGTGGAACAGGCTATTGGAACACTTGGGACAAAGTTTAGCGGGAGCTGTAATGAGCTTAGTTATGTTGCAAGTCTAGGGATTAGCAGTTGTTCTGCCATAGATTGCGGGGATGTTGTTTATAGCAAAAAGGAATTTGCAGATTCAGCTTGTGGCGACAGGATTCCGCTTCGGGAAGTAGATGGAGGATTTAAGTGCGCTATAACTCCTCCTACGCCGGCAGCGGCGCCAGCAACTCCGTAATAATATGAATAAAAAAGGGTTTGAACTTGCGATTTCTACATTGATTTTGATTACCTTGGGGGTGTTGGTTCTAATTGGGTTTGCTTATTCATTAACTGCGGGTTTTAGCAAGCTAAAAAGTGGTGGTATAGACAGCACTCAAGGAGAAGTTATAAAAATTACTTGTGAGACTGCGTGTTTAAATGAGGAGAGAGAGGTTTATTGCTGCAAGGATTTTGATTATGGAGATTCCAAGTTAAAATGCAATGATGATTTGTTGGGTATTGATTGCGACTTAAGCTGCGAAGATTTTGCTTGTGAGTAGATTTATAAATTTGTTTTGCTGTTTTTAGGTATGGATAGAGGAGAAGGAAATAGGAGAAAGTCGAGAAATGACAAGAGAGCCAAGGCTAGATTTAACAAATACAAGAAAGGCGGGAGATTCAGGAGCAGCAAGATTTCTGAGACGAGAGAAAAGGAAGAGTATTAATTTTAGATTTATAATATTGAGCAAGAGGTATGTTAATTATTATGCTAGATATAAAACGTATAGGTTACTTAAGGATATTATTTGAATGGATATGATTTGACATTTTGCTAATTTGTTATCTGATAATATAGAACATTTTTATTAGTATTAATGATATTTTCTATTATTTGTGAATTATGCTAAGATAGGTAGTTTATTTTACAAAAGAGTTAAAGTTTAATAAGTGTTTTTTGCTAATTGTTTTATGGAAGAGTATTATTTTTTATTTGTCTTGGGAGCCTTATGGACTATATTTGCTGT
>CAYNKB010000043.1:0-6758 GCA_964397725.1 Candidatus Woesearchaeota archaeon
GGATGAACAAATATGGATATTTCAGCTTCAGTATAACTCTCCAAGTCAAATCTTATATGCCCTACTCTTTTATCCCCTTCTAAGCAATCATCTTCTGCCACATACATACTTCTTTCTTTATTTTGCAAAGATTTTGAAAACCAGTCTTCATGAACTTCAATAGGCACTATATCTTGATTTCTCGCATTGAATCTCGTCCATTCATGGTTTCTAATATAAAAATAAAACTCGCTATCTTTCTCTGCAGTTTTTCTTAATCTAATTTTCATTTTTTGCTAATCCGGCATTTTTTCTATAGATATTTTATACTTTTTTCCTCGGAAGCTGAACCATGCAGGATATTTTTCATTATCAACAGTTCTCAATAAATCAAATTGCTCTCCTATAGACTTTGATACATCAAGTACACTGTCAACAGCTTTTCTTTTCGGGTAGAAGTGGGGCTCTCCCCTCTGTTCTGACGCAGCTGGTGGCTCTGCTGAATTAAGAAATTTCTTGCATAGTCTTATAGATGTTTCAGCAGAAACACGCCTAAGCTCGTCAATAAGCTCGTGCCCTTCAAACCTCATGACATCCTTGTAATAAATAGGTCCTGCATCAACTTCATCAATTGCTTCCAGAACAGAAACAGGAATTTCATTTTTTCCTTCAAGTATCTGCCATGTTAGGGGTGAAAATCCTCTTCCTCTTGGAAGATCGCTTTGATGAACAACCACATTATACTTATTCCTCTTAAGAACCTCTGGGGGAGTTATTCTTAAGCACCCTAAATAAAAAGCTGCTGTGCCTTCGCGTATCTGCTGATGATTTTCACAAAATTTAGCATTATCTCCTTCTAAATTCAGCTCGTTTGTAAGTCTCTGTGCATAGGAAATTATCCAACTTGGATTGTCTACCACAACGGATAATATTCTAGGCTTTTCCCATCTAATTTCATTCATTATATACATCCTCCAAGGCCTCAAGATTCTTAATTGAAAAAATGCTTTTCACGTGCCGTGCTCCCGCTTTTCCGAATTTTTTTCTTAGAGAGGGATTGTCTATTAAAACAGATATTTTATTTGCAAGATCCTCTGGATTTTCCTCTGCTAATAACCCACTTACTCCAGCCAGAACATATTCAGGTATTCCGCCGCAGTTTGAGGCAACAACTGGCAGTTCACATAAGCCAGCCTCAAGATTAGAAAGACCTCCTCCTTCAACCCAGCCCTTATGAGTTGAAATGCTCGGAAGAACAAAAATATCGGAGCTCTGGTACTCTTCAAGCTTATCTTTTCCGCCTTTCAAGCCGCGAAATTCTATATTCTGAAGCCCAAGAGAGGAAACTAACTTTTCCAGCTCAATCCTATAATCTCCATCGCCTACAATAGCATATTTAACATTCCTGTATTTTTTTGAAAGTATGCTCATGGCCCTGATAGCATTCTGAACTCCTTTTTCAGGAACAAGGCGTGCTACTGTCAGAATTCTTATTTCTCTGCTTTTCTTTTTATTTTTTGAAGGCGTGAAAAATCCAGGGTCCTGTGGGAGGTAAAACATAATTATCTTTTTAGGATCTGCTCCGTGCTCAATCAATTTTCTTTTTAAAAAATTGGTGCATGTAATAATATAATCTGCATTTTCAAACATGTCCTTGAATATTTCTTTTCCGTATGTTTTAGGATAGCCAGTTATATCTCCACCATAGAAAGAAACTGCAAGTTTTTTGCATACACCCATTTTTTTAAGATAGCTCCCAATAATTCCTATCTGCCCAAAATGGCAGTGGAGCAGGTCAATCTTGTAAGGCAACTTTTTAATCTCATTATAAATTAAATACGGCTTGAGAGTATAGTTCATAGGATAATACTTGAAACTAAGTGATTTTGCGAACGCAATCGGATGATTGAGAATCTTTGGAATTTCCTTAAATCTGCTGTAACCAGAAGGTACGCTCAAATAATCTATTTTTTCATAAAGTCCGACAGACTTAGCTTTCGGGCTTTCGCTTTCATCCGTTTTTTCCTTTCCGCTCAAGACTATCATTCTTGAATCTGGCTTAATTTTAAGCAGTTTTACAGCCTGCTTCATTATGAAGTCTACTCTTTTTCCAGGAAATTTCTCCCCTATCAGCATAGCGTTTTTTATTTTAACTTCCATATATCCTTTTCTCCTTTTACAATCCACCAATCATCTCCAGAAATATGAATTGGCAGATTATTTTTTATAGCAAATTCTGTTACAGCTTTTATGACTCCACATGGATTTTCTTCCTGATTTCCAACTGAATTTGGAGAATATTCCATTCCGACATTTGAAACATCATGTCCTCCCAGAAATCCTCCCTGCTTTATATGCTTCCAGTATAGCTCTATATCTTTTTTGACGAAAGAATACCGATGGTTTGCATCTATATAGATAAAATCAAGTTCTCTTGGAAGTATATCTGATGCCTTATCTGATTCCCTGTAAATAAATGCAACTGGATATTTTTTCAGCTTTTTAAAAGCATGAATTTTAGCATTTTCTAGACTCTTATTTCCGTAAAACTTGTATTCGTCTGAAATTTTGTATGAGTCTATAAGATAAAGCTTTTTTATGCTGGAACGATTTAATAAAGAAAGCGCATGATCTCCCCTGAAAACTCCTACTTCGGCACCTATTAAATCTCTTTTTCCTTTTAGAGCGTGCCTTTGAAAGCCGCGAGGATACACTTTTGCCAAACGAAGATTGAATTTATTTAATATTGAGTTTATCATTTTTTTCTTTTATGATTTCATAATCTATATGAATCTGTGAATGGAGCCCATTTATGAATAGGGATAATTTACTTCTTAAAAATTCTGGGAAAAATCTACCTATAATCGTAGGTGTAATTTTTAAACTTTTTATTTTAAAGCCTGGATTTTTATTTATTAGTGTGCTGGCATTTACAAAATTGGTAAAAGCAAGCTCATTGAAAAATCCGCGATGCTGTAGGCTATTATATGCTCCCTTGTTTGTATAATGTGGCGTCTCTATATGCATTACTGCTCCGTCTTTGCAAGATTGGCGCAGCTCGAAAAGAGCCCTCTCTGGGTACATTAAATGCTCAATAACCTGATTCATCAAGACATAATCATAAGTGTTTTTTGGAAGAGGATATGGAAATTTATCAAAATCAAAACTTTTTGAAACTCCCTTTCCTTTTTGTATATCTACATTATCCCAGCCAGGCAGTATTACTGTTCCGCATCCGAAATTAAGTTTTTTCATTGTTTGGAAGGATAAAGAGTGATATAAAAATATATCTGTACTCTTATAGAAACCTATATATATTGACTTTTGAGGGATATAAATATGTCAAATAAGATAGCTTTCTTTACTGTAGGTTTTGCATTTAACAAGCTTGTCAGATTAAGATATTATGAAAAGATTTTCCCAAAAGATATAGAGATATTTCTTATAACTACCGATAAATATGGGAAAATTGAGTATGAAAGAAAAAAATGGGCTTTGAAAAGAACAAAGGTTATTGTGCTGAAGCATTCAAGGAAAAATTTATTTGAAATAAGAGATATATGCAACAAAGAGGGAATAGAAACATTATCAAATTTAGGGCATCCTTTTGGTGCAATTCCCTTAATTTTCGCAAGTATATTTAGGAAAAGAAAGGTGCTTTTGTATTATCTGGGAGATGTTTTGGAAATACATAAAACTACAAAAATGTCATTAAAGAAGGTTAAATTATTTTCAATCTTAATTCCATACTTTATCCTTTCCAAAATTGCATACAAGGTAGCACTTGTGGGATATAAGAGTTATAAAAAAGCCCCCTATTTCTTTTTTTCAAAGAAGAGCAAATTCCATTTCTTGCTGGCTCCTGTTAATGTAAATTTATTCAAACCCTATGACAAAGAAAAGTCAAGAAAAAAATTAGGAATTAGCAAGGAAAGCAGAGTTGTTATATATGTGGGCAGGGTAACTTACCTCAAGGGAGGAGATATTCTTTCCAAACTAATAAAATTAAATCCGGATATAGAATTTATTGTCATAGGAAAATGGATTGAAAAAGAAATACCAAAAGTTGTTTCCAAAAATCTCAGAGTAATTGACAGAATTCCTAATGAAAAACTTCCAGAATACTATTCTGCTTCAGACTTGGCTTTTGTCTATAATAGGC
Source organism: Candidatus Woesearchaeota archaeon (assembly GCA_964397725.1). Taxonomy (GTDB): domain Archaea; phylum Nanobdellota; class Nanobdellia; order Pacearchaeales; family GW2011-AR1; genus CAYNKB01. The sequence continues at coordinate 4,142 of CAYNKB010000043.1, forward strand.
AGGGAGACCAGCCGCAAATTACAGGATCAGAGTCGCTTGCCTGCGGAGTTCCTGTACTCCATACTGAAAGATTTTATGCTCCTAATGAGGATTTTATCATTAAAATAAAGGACAATGCGATTGATGCCAATGAAAAGATGATTTTATTTTTCAATACAGACAAGAAAAAAATAAAAAAGATATCTAAAAAGGCCAGAGAATATGCAGTAAAAAATTTGTCTGATGAATTTTGGAGAGACAAATATCTCAACTTCTTTTTTAAGTAAGAAAATTTATATATCTCTTCTATCTTTGAGATTTGCTGCCGTGGTGTAATGCTAACACGCTTCCTTTACGTGGAAGAGCTTGAGGTTCAATTCCTTGCGGCGGCATTTTTTATAATTTCATCATGAGCACTTTTCTTCACAGAGCCTAGGGATTTTTTTATTAAAGAGTTGAGCTTCCACAGAATTCCAGAGTTTCTTATAAGTTTTCTTCTAATGGCTGTTAAAATTGGATAGTCCAAATAATAATAAGATATTTCTCCTCCCCAATCTTCTTTAAAAGAGTTTACATTTTTTAAATGATTCCTTGCTTTAATCTGCCAGCCGCCCAAATCAATAAATGGAAATCCATTATCTCTGGCGTACTTTATACTTGTCCAGTACATGTAATCGTTTGGGCGGAATTGGTTGTATTCTTTTTTATTTGCGAAAACCAAAGGACGAATTCCTTTTTTATCTGAATCCTTGCCGTAAAGCTTTTCTGTTATCTCCCCAAGAGCAAAGCATCCTATTATCTTGTTTCCCTTTTTTATATAAAAAAACTTGTCTTTTGCAGGAGAAACAAAGCCTCTCCATTTTTCATATGTCCATTTGACTGCCCCTCCCTCTTCCAGAATTTTCATATGCATATCATACATTCTCTTAAGGTCTTTTTCAGAAAAAGCCTGTTCGTGAAACAAGCCTGCTTTTTTAGCCTGCTGAATATATTTCCTTCTCGTATATTTAACCCCGCGCCAAACCTCTTCTTCGGACTTTCCTTCAAGGTTAATTATTATAGTTGCATTTATGTCTTTCATTTTATAAATTGTGATTCAAGGCTTGAAAATAATAGTCTAATTTAAATTTTCTTTTTAAAGTATAATATAGTTTAGGATTTCTTTTCATTAATTTTTTTGAGAAGTTTATAATTTTTCTTAGAATAGGGAATTTGCTTTTCCTGACTATTTTCTTTTCCGGATCTTTGTATATTGTATTAAATCTTTCGTCTATACTTGGAGGAGTGAACTCTTTTACTCTAAGGAATTTGAAAAGCTTATTTAGCTCCTCTTGTTTATTTTTGTTTTCCATATTAAAAATAAAAACCTTATTCTTTCCAAATTCTTTTATCCATGGCTGGATGTATTCTTTTTGGTTTATCTCTATAGTTGGGTTGTCGCTGACTTCCGTGCTTTGAACTAAATCATAGTGTTTGGCTACGTTTAAAGAAGATAGAGCCCTTTTCTTTTCATCTCTTTGATAGATTATTATTTTTGTTTTGGGAAACAGATTTTTAAGTAATTTCGCAGAGCTTTTTTTGAATATAATTAGAGTGCTTAACTCTCCTACTTTTTTGTTAAAGTCGCAGTTTTTGAATTTTTTCTCGTAATTCTTAAGACCCATTACTTCATATTCTTCAGGAAAGTAATTTATTTCCGTGTGGAGATTAAACTTGGGAATACTAATTTCGGGGTGTTCATAAAGGCAGTTAACCAGCCATTTTGAACCCGAACGGCCAAATCCTACTCCAATGAAGTCAAGTCTCATGATAATACAGCAAAGGTTTGATTAATAAAAGTTGTTATTTTCCGAAGAAAATTACGTAGCGGGCAAGCCACTGCAAAGAAGATATTCCTCCGAATATTATGAATAATAAATAAGGCTCGTTAAAGAAAACTCCCAGAGCCACCAGCGACCACTGCAAATCAAGAGCGAAGGAAAATACACCCGGACTTATTCCAAAGAAAGTTTTGCTGGCTTTTTGCCTTACATTATCCATTGGATTGCTTAGATTAAACTTGGCTCTTAGGACTTCTGATAAAAGGGCTGCATAATTTATCATCATGTAGGAAAAGATTGTGTAAGTTCCCAGAACTATAATTAGCAAATCTCCATTATCTACGAATGTTCTCATCATTAACGCGAAGAAAACTGCGGAAATCCCTATAAATCCTGAGCTTTCGTCCAGCCATTTTCCCATCGCATTCTTTTTGTTGTAATATCTTGCCACGGTTCCATCAGACAAGTCTGCAACCAATCCGAACATTACTAAGAAGCCGGCGAGAATCATCCAATAGCCGGAGAGATAATAAATTACTAATGCTGCTGCAATTGTTGAGGCTAAGCCAAGAAGATTTACAATGTGGGCTGAAATTCCAAGAGAAATAGCTATCCAAGAGTATAAGACTGAAGGGGAATAGTAAATATATTTTATAATCGGCCTTGCATAATGATCCGCCTTGAAATATCTTGAAACCTCCTGTAAAGATACCATACTCAATAAAAAATGGCTTTGTTTTTAAACCTAATGAAAGAATGTTACAGTGTGTAGCCCAGAGACATATGTCATGGGCTACCGAAAATTAGTTCTGCGATAA
>CAYNKB010000044.1:0-6541 GCA_964397725.1 Candidatus Woesearchaeota archaeon
ACTCTCCATGTGTGCTTGCACTTTGTGCATTTGTAGAACTTTGTTTCTGATTCGTCAGCGGAGCGTGTTTGGTTTGTCCAAAAGTAGCATTTCTTGTTTCCGCATTTAATGCATTTCATATCCACAATAGGATAGGTGTTATCCGCTTCTTCATTTATTACTGCGATGTTTTCTCTTTTTGATATTTTTTCAGAAGACTCTATTTTTGGCTTCTTTTTAAGCTTGTAGCCGCAACTAACACATGCTGCCTTGTTATCTTTGACTGCTATGATTGAACCGCATTTTGGACAAAATTCCATGGATGTTTATATGAGTATGGCTTTTAAAATTACCTACTTTTACTTGATTTTATTAGTATGAAGGATATTTATATTTTACCTACAGAAACCTCTTTGGCTTTTAGGGCGAAGGGGCTCGAAAAAGATGAGTTTTATCCATCCTATCAAAGGTATTCTTCCAGTAGCCTTGCCTAAAACTGCCGAATCCGAAATGCTCTTTTCTATTGAAAGCTGGCCCGCATTGTGGTCTCCTTTCGTTTCCAGAGGATTTTGAGAGACAAGGCGGTGGATTATAGGGTTGGTTGTGGTAGACTTGAATATTATTATATCTCCTTCTTTTACTTCAGAACGACCGAAGACTAAAATTATGTCTCCCTTATTTAAGCCATTCTTGAATGGGAAGGATTCAAAATCTGATTTTTCTATGTTTCTTTCATCATACCATGCAGAATTTGATTCCCACCAAGAATCAAAGGAAGATTCATGGTACATGGAGCAGGATTCTACGACAACCAAGGGCAAAGGAGAGCCGGTTATTAGGGAAAATACAGGGAAGAATATGAATTTTATAAATATCAGAATAAGGACTAGAGAGACTAACCAAGATTGCCAGGTGTCTTTTTGAAGAAATTTCCAGAATCTTTTTATTTGATATTTTATGGACATTATTAATTTGTGGGAAAGGGGATTTTTAAATTGTTGGTAGGATTTTTCTATTTAGATATCTACTCTAGTTCTTGCATAGGGAATTGAATATACTTCTCTATTTTTTCCAAGTGAATCAAATCCATACTTAGCAAGTCATCGCCAATGATTCTTCTTATTTCTTTGAGCTTTTCTCCCAGTTCAAGAGGATTTTTTGATACTACGTATATGACTGCACTATACGCTCCGACAAGATGTGCAGAATAGAACACGTGGGAATTTCTATGCAAAAATTCTTTTAATTCTTTGCTTACCTCTTTCAAATTAACCAATAACTGCGTTGTATAAAGTCCATATTTTTGAAAATCATGTAAAAGTCCAAAATTCATAATGAACTTTCTTTGTACATAACCATTTACCCTATATCTTATTGTCTCCTGATTAATTCCAGTTTTTTCGGATAATTCGCTAAATTTAACTCTAGGATTTTTCAGGATAATAGATATAATCTTACTATCTATTTTATCCAGTTTAACTGGAGACCTATCTTCTGACAGAGAGTATTCTTTTGTGTTAAGGATATAGATTTTGTTTCTTCTATTTGATGGGATTTTAACATTAACGTTTATCGGCGGCAAAATATTCGTAAATTTTTTTATATAAGAATGAAATTCTGCTATGGCGAGATCTTGTAAATCTATTATTTTTTTAATCTCTTTAATAACTTTTTCTAGTTCATCTTTATTTTTAACTAGGGCAATAAGCTGCAAATCGTATTTGCCATAACTGGAATTAATTGAAATTATTTCTTTAATTTTGGAGAGAGAATCGTATTTTATATTCAAGTCTTTTACACGAATAAGCAAGTGGTAATGCGTGTATCCCAGCAGATTATAATCAAATTGAACTGAAAAAGAAGCTAATTTTTCTTCTTCAATAAGTTTTTTTATTTGATATTCTACCGCATCTTCTGAACAACGAAGCGATTTGGCTATATCTTTGTTAGAAAATCTGCAATTAATAGAAAGAAGCTCCAATAATTGCTTTTGCCTCGTATTTAAGTCCATTATACTATTATTCCATACTTATCTTATAAATCTTTTGTTTTTATCGTATTTTATCTTAGGAATTCTTATATATCAATATTTTTACCTCTTCTATATGACAACAATTAGAGTTCCGGAGAGGTATCAGAATATTCTTAGCAATAGTAAGAACTATGCTGGATTGATGGGGCTTTCTGTGGGCAAACAGGAATTTACTAATCTCGACATTATGCGCGAATACGCGCAATTTATGCAAGATAGGTTTCTTTATGGAATTTTTTTAATTGGAGATTATCCTAAAAAATATAATATAATGGCTTTAGAAGGTGTGTCTGAAAAAAAAGCCGAGGAAAGAACAAGAATTGCTGGAGATAATATGAGAAATGCACTTGAAAGGATAACTAGAGATTATCCTCTTGTTAAAGTCATGCGCTGGAAAAAATTTATGGATGAAAAATATTCCCATAATTTACAGGTGCTCAGAGCAAGTTATGATAATGATTCTCAATTTAGAAGTTTGGCTAATGAAATAGTTGGCAATTTTCTTAACTTGCCTTCCAATCGCACTAAATGGAAGACAACAAGTCCTCCAATTGCGGTTGCTAAAGAATATCTTTTAGATGAGTTGGCAGGGCTATTAGCAATTCCGTTCTCAATTCCTTTACCTGTATGTGAAATTTATCCAGAAAGAAATGAATTGCATGAACAGATACAAGCAAGGCAATTTCCTTTTTGTAAAAATCTTCTTATTAAGGATGACAGAGTTTTTATGGAGGCATATTATGAACCCTCAAATTAGGAAACTACAACATGAAGACATTGATAGAGTTTATGATTTGGGAATTCAAGTGCCAGAATTTTCAATAAAAGGTGAAGCTGAGCATAGATTTTGGCCCAAAGATACCTTAGAGAGATTTGTTAGCCAAGGTTTGTCTTTAGTAATTGAAGATCAGAGTTTAATTGTGGGATTTTTATTAGCTGTTTATCAGCCAATTACACAAAAACTAACGTGGGAAAATATGTATATTGTTCCTGCTTATCAAAATAAGGGGCTGGCGGATGATTGTTTTCAAAAAACTTGGGAAATGGCAAAAAAAGAAGGTGTAATTGTAGCTGAGGCTTTGCTTGCTTCAGATAACTTTTCTGCACAAAAAATGTTTGGGCGTCTTGGATTTAAGAGTGCTGGAGATTATTATTGGATGCTGAAATGGCAGGATTAAGTACAAATATAAATTTAAATACGATTTATTTATATCTTGATGATACGGCAGTAGTATAATGGTTCGTATATTGGCTTCCCAAGTCAATGGTCCGGGTCCGATTCCCGGCTGCCGTATTTTCCTAACTTTTAACTGAGGATTCGTAAAGGGCAAGAAGAGTTATAACAATCATTGTGGAGTCGATTATCATGCAATTTCTGCAAATTTCCTTGATTATAAAGAATTGCACAACTATGAAGTATATTGCGAAGGCGGAGCCGATTAGTGCAGAGATTAAAAATATTCTTTTAGGAATTTTTTTTAGTGATGCAAGAATGTAAACTATTAAGAGGGCTATAAATCCGAAAAGGCCGAGGTAAACCACTTTAAATCCTAATATCAGGGCGTATGGGGAGTTTTGAACTATTTCACAGCCTGAATTTGGGCTGCAAAAGTAAGAATCCACGTTCTGGCCCTGAATTATGATTGTTGCCATGAATATTCCGAATATTAGGAGGAGGAAAATTAACGCGCTTGACTTTTTCATTATACTTGTAAATTTTGAGGGTTTAATAATCTTGTGAAATTTAATCTTTGAGAGACAACAAGCATTTATTTATATCATTTTATTTATTTTATTATGATATTAAATTTTCCTAAAAAAATAAGTCCAGAGCTTGCCGAAGAGGTTGGGTGGCATGTTGGGGATGGTAGTATGAATTATTATAACTATAGTGGCAGAAGAAAAGGATTTTATCAGTTGAGGGGACACATAGAAGATGACAGAGAGCATTATTTGAGAAGAATAAAACCTATTTTCAAGGAGCTGTATGGGGTGGATGTATCGTTAAGAGATATGCCTTCGACAAGGGTTTTCGGCTTTCAGATTTGGAGCAGTGAACTGGTTAAGTTTAAGGAAAGTCTGGGTTTAGGATTAGGACCAAAGATAAGTGTAAAAATTCCGGATATTTTTTTGAACGACAAAAGATTAAAGATATCCGTTCTGAGAGGAATTTTTGATACTGATGGTTGTGTTTATTTGGAAAAGAAGAACAAAAAGCTGTACCCAAAGATGGAAATTCAAACTATCTCTTTGCCTTTGGCGTTGCAACTAAGAGAGATTTTTAATAGTCTTGGTTTGAGAGCAACCTTGTACACAAATAAGAATCTTAATCATCCAAACAAGAAAATTTGCTACGCTGTCACTATTCGCGGTGTAGAGATGCTGCATAGATTTTTTGATGTAATTGAACCTAAGAACCAGAAGCATTTAGACAAATATTCTTTCTTCACGCAAAGTTTAAATAACTTATAAAAAGTTTATTATTGTGATCCCGTAGCATAGCCCGGTTAATGCGCTGCTCTGATAAGGCAGAGATCCCAAGTTCAAATCTTGGCGGGATCATGTATTTTAGAATATAAATTATTATAAAGTGTATTTGAGTTTTCAAATAAATGGTTGACTATCCTTGGACGGATGCTTTTCTAAAAGGTTTAATCAGTGTTAAGAGGAATTATATTGCTGCAGTTTTAGAAGGAGATTTTAAATATTTGCCCTGCGCTTTTATGCTTGCTGATTCTTTGGAAAGTGTAGAGAGATATAGGAAAGGACCTCATAATTTTACTTCATGCTGGTCTTTAATTAAAGATAAAAAACCAGAAGTTATAAATGAGGATCTTGTGGAATTAGTCAGTAGAATACCTGCTGTTGATATTAGTAAGTATAGGATAGATAGTTGTCTTGGGGAGTTTTTCTCTGAGGAAACTAATTGTGATATATTTCATCTTTCTCTAACTGATAATTTTTATAGAGGGACAAGTTCGGATTTGCAGACTTTGGTTGATAATATTCCTGATGGTGATTTAAAGATTCAGATTCAGCATATAGCAGATAGGCAGACTATTTCTAAGAACAATGCGTGGCGGAGAACATATAGAGGAAATTGGGTTGGGTTTTATAGAGGAGAATTTCTTGGGGCAGGCAAGGATTTAGAGAGGCTCAAAACTGATTTAAAAGAAAGATTTCCTGAATCCTCTCCTGTTTTTCATCACTTTAGTTCTTTAGGGAGCCGTTAGCTTTACAACTTCTCTTTCATTCTTCAGTATGAAATTCAACGAGAAGCTTGTTTTTTGCAAGTGAGAGGCGCTTAAGGGGAAGATTTACAGGAAGGGAATTTACATAAATCTTCTTTGAGCCTATGGCTTTTATTTCATATCCTGATTCTAATTTTGAGACAAAAATGTCCTGCGGGGAGTCGACTCCTGGAGTTGACAATTCGTAAACAACTTTGTTGTTTAATCTTTTTACGGATGATTTTGCTTCTGCTCTTGGAAGCGAGGACATTTTTTCCAATTGCTCAGATGTGAGTGTCTTTTTCACAAGTTTAGTTTGAGACTTTCGTTTTTCAATTGGCTGGCCTATTCTTATTTTAATTCCATTTGGAAAACTTCTTACTTCTGTTCTTCCAAATTCTTTTTCCAAGTTTTTATCTACTTCTTTAAACTGCCTGTCAAGATTCTTTACCAGAGAATTCACAAGGGAGTTTATTATTTTGTCAGTGATTCCGAAGTTTCCGGGCATCATAATTTCTTCACTGGAATCGCTTTTTCCCAAAAGGCCGAAGTCTCTCATCTCTCTTTCCCTGTCAATCAAATCTGTTCCGCAATAAGGGCAAAAGCTAAATTTTCCCTCTATTCTGGAATTGCAGCTAAAGCATTCGGCTTCTTCTTTTTTTTTGTTGAAAAACATAGTATCTCCTAATACACAGGGGTTTTAAACTTTTTTGGTGTTTTCCTGCATACTTTTATTAGAACTACACTTCTTTTGAGTTAATAATCTTTGTTGTTTTTGATATTTTATTATTCCTAATGTTATAAGAATATAAATTGAGAGATTGTTAGTTAGATGTAATAAATAAAGAATATAGAATAAAGAATTTTTTTTTATGCTGATGTCGAAGTGTCTGACAAATTAACACTTCGAGCATCCAAAAGTCCAAACAAAAACTCGAGGACTTTTTGATAATAATTTTTTCCTTCTCCTGATTCATCGCTTGTTATAGGTAGTTCACTTGAATATTGCTTTAAACCATCCTATTTCTGCATTTAAAGTTCTAAAGGGATGAACGAGATGTATTCTCATTGGGGGAAGGCGCTCTACTGGGCGCGCATCCTTTATTTTTGGTATGAAGAGCAAAGCAACAAGAAGTCTTGCTCCTGCTGTTATTAAGAAAATGAATATGAATGGATTTATTGAGCTTGGATGATACGTGTTTACGAGAAAACCTCCGAGGATGGAGCCGAGAAATATTCCTATTCCGCTAAGCAAATTGGAATAGGCGACGCAGATTCCTCTTTTTTGGGGAGAGACAGA
>CAYNKB010000045.1:0-6336 GCA_964397725.1 Candidatus Woesearchaeota archaeon
ATATAAATCTTTAAAAGCAATATTGTGTGTGGGAGTTTATGGATGTTTGGAATGTAAAACTTCCCGAGGATTATTTGGGGTTGGTTCAGAGATTTTATGAGCATGGACAGAAAAGAGAGATAATAGAATGTGCTAAATTTCATAATTGGATGAATGAAAATGTTGGGGAATCTGGGAGAGTGGGTCTTAGGTGGAGTGAAGAGAAGGGTTTGGTTCAGATTACTCTTTTTGATTTAATGGCGAGACTTGTTGATGAGCCTGTTCCGCATTTTGAGGAAATTGGCGGGCAAGATGATTGTTTCTTTCAGCTTAGAAGTATTGCAATGGAATATTTGGAGAGATTGAGGGATACTACAATAGGGCCATTTAAAGAGCGACTTAAGAATCCTTTGTATAAGTAGGTTTTTAAGTTTAGTTTTCTTCGTTGATTTATGGCAGGAAGGCAGGCATATAGAATAAGGAAAATGGGCCCTAACGAAACTCATAATAAGCATAGGCGGGCCTTCCCTTTTCTGGCGCAGGAAGTTATAAGGATATCTGATGTTATCCTGCAGGTTTTGGATGCAAGGTTTTTGGAAGAAACTAGAAATCCTGAATTGGAGAAAATGGTAAAGGATATGGGAAAGATTTTGGTTAATGTGCTTAACAAAGTAGATTTGGTTGATTTAAGAGAGTTAAGGGAGAATCAAATTCTTGTTGGATTGGAGCCTTATGTTTTGTTTTCAAGCAGCAAGAGAATTGGATTGGGAAAGTTGAGAGAGAGGATTAAGATTTCAGTTAAAAAATTTATTGGAAAGCATAATAAGGCGCATGTTGGAGTTATAGGATATCCAAATACAGGAAAGAGCTCTTTAATTAACTCTTTGTCTGGAAGGTCTAAATCTGGAACGGCGGCGGAGGCTGGATTTACAAAAGGAATTCAGAAGATAAGATTCAGCAAAGACATTCTGATTTTGGACACGCCTGGAGTTATTCCAGATAAGGAAAATTCAAGAAAGTATGACAGGCATTTGAAGAAACATACTATGATTGGAGCGCAGACTTATAATAAAGTCAGAGATCCTGATTTAATTGTTAATGAGATAATGCAGAAAGATCCTGAATTGCTGGAGGATTTTTATGGGATTGAATCTAAAGGAGATTCGGAAGTTTTTCTGGAAAAACTTGGAAAGAGAAGAAATTTCTTGAAGAAGGGCGGAGCGGTTGACATCGACAGGGCTGCAAGAGTTGTTTTAAAGGACTGGCAGGAAGGGAAGATTGTGAAAGGGAAGGACAATAATTAATTTAAAGATACTTTTATGGAAATTTAGATGGTATTAAGCTCATCTGAATTTTTGCTAGCCATAGTAGTATTACTTTTGGCTGTATGGATAATTTCTGGTTTTTTGTGGAAATTTGCCAGAGACTTTTTTCATGATAATTATTCTTTTTTTGATGTTTCTTTTTTAGTTGCTTATTTTGTTGAACAAATTTCTTTGATTGTGCTTCTTACTTTTTATCCAGAAATGATAACTTTCTGGGTGAGTATTTTTGCTTTGTTGGTTGTTACTACATCATCCTTGCAAAAACTTTCTATGGATAGTAGAGATAGGAAACTTTTTGAGCTAAATGCCATGCAGATATCTACTATAGATGAAAGGAACGAGTTTCTTGGTGATCTTTTAAGCGAAAATGAAGGGTTAAAACAGCACAATGAAAAATTGTCTGATATTTTGAGAGGATTACAAAAGAAGTGATATTTTCCTTTCTATTTCTCTATTTTTTATTTTTAATTCTTTTAACCTACCTTTAATTCGTATAATGGTTGCTTCGCTTGCTTTCATAGCTTTGTCGTTTTCCTCCAGTAATTCGTGTATACTAACTTGAGTTGTATTTTTCATGTAATAATTTAATCTCTTTCGTTTATAGCTTCTATTATACTATTAGGCTATATAAATTTTCTTTTAATTGGATTTTTAAACCTCAAGGTTTAAATACCCAGTTTTTTTTGATTAATTGTACGAGATTATAACGTGTACGAAATAGAAGCTTAGGCTTTTCTATTTCTTGTTAGATATTGTATGGAAAAATGAAACAATTTGAGCATTTGAAATTGCATTCAGGGATAATGAAAGCTCTTCAGGAAGAGAAATTTATAGAGCCAACTGACATTCAAAATAAAACAATTCCTTTAATTTTAGAGGGAAAGGATGTTATTGCAAGATCTGCAACAGGTTCTGGGAAGACGCTGGCTTTTGGAGCAGGATTTATTGATAAGATGGAAAAAGGCAAAGGAGTGCAGGCTATGGTTTTATGTCCCACTAGGGAATTGGCAGAGCAGGTTGGAAAGAGCTTGAGGAGATTTGCAAAACATCTGGATGCAAGAACTACGGAAGTTTATGGCGGAGTTGCAATTGGACCGCAAATTAGAGAGTTGCAAAGAGTTGAAATTGTTGTGGGGACGCCTGGAAGAATATTAGATCATTTAAGGCAGAGAACTTTAGATTTGAAAGGTTTGAAGACGCTGGTTTTGGACGAGGCAGACAGAATGCTTGATATGGGTTTTATACAAGACATACAATATATAATTGAAGCGTGCCCTCAAAAAAGGCAAACACTTTTGTTTTCTGCAACTATTTCCCCAGATATAGAGAGAATTGCAAAGAGGTATATGATTTCTCCTATTTTTGTCGCAGTTGAATCTTACGTTGATCCCTCAAAGCTGAAGCAGGTTTATTATGATGTTCCTTCAAATAAGAAATTTTCACTGCTCGTTCATCTGCTTGAGAAGGAACACAAGGGAAGCGTGATGGTATTTTGCAACACAAGAAGAAATGCGGATTTTATTGTCAAGAATTTGGAGAGATACGGCTTTGATGCTCTGGCAATTCACGGCGGTTTGAATCAGAATAAGAGGAGCATGGTTATGGGGAAATTCCAATCAAGCAAGGCGCAAATTTTAGTATGCACAGATGTTGCTTCCCGCGGATTAGATATAAAAAATGTTTCTCATATTTATAATTATGATTTGCCTTCTGTAAGCAATGATTACATACATAGAATTGGAAGGACTGCGAGAGCAGGAAAAGATGGAATTGCGATAAGCATAGTTTCTAACAGGGATTATGAAAATTTCAGGAAAATTTTGGAAAACGATTCTTTAAAGATTGAGGAGATACTCTTGCCTGAAGTAAGAACTATAGGAGTTAAATTTCAGGAAGAAGAGGGGGATAGAAGAGGAGGAAGAGGCGGAGGAAAGAGGTATGGGCGAGGGGGAGGCAGAGACAGAGGATATGGCGCAGGAAAGAGAAGTTTTAGAAGGCGTTAATTAAAGTTAGACTGGTTTGAATTCTAAAGAAAGATATAATAGCAGGTTTTTATTAGTTTTATTATGAAAAGAGACTATTTTTTTGTTGAGGAGAAAACACACGGCAATAGGCTCAAATTCTTGTTTTTTCTTATTATAGGCATAATTATTATTTTGGCTTTGGGAATTGTTTTCTGGAATTTTATTTATCTAACTTTAACTAATAACTCTGCTTACAAATCTGTTTATTCCTCAATAATAGAATTGACTTCAGTTGGATTATTTTATACAGGGTTCTTTGGAGGACTTTTCTTTTTGCCTATCCCTCAAGAATTATTTTTTTACATGGGTCTCTTTAAGGGCAATAATATATTCTTTTCTATATTATTAATTATGGCTGGATATCTTTTAGCTCAATTTGTTAATTATTATCTAGGAAGCAAGCTTGGAAAGCTGATACTTCCTATTGTTTCAAAGAAAACAGTATATAAGTCTAGGAGAGTGATTAATAAATACGGCTCTTTTGGAATTTTTATTTTTAATTTATTTCCTTTACCTGCCCCAATGATAACTTTTGCATTGGGACTTGTAAGATATAATATCTATAGGCTGTTTTTCTATACATTTTTAGGAAGTTTGATTAAATATATAGCTTTGTTTTTGCTCTTCTATCTGACTAGATAATCTTTTTATATGGTGCATGCTTAGGTAGCTGATGAAAGCAATGCATTATATTCATAAAAAAGAGAATTCTATAGATAATACCATCAATATAAGGAAAGTGATAAACTCAGTTGTTTTATCAAAAGGCGGTTTGTTAATTGGAAGGATTTCTGAAGTGAGAATTCACCCTCATAAATTGAAAATTCAAGGTGTTGTTATAAATAGGGGTTTTTTCAAAAAGCCTATTTATGTTGGGGAGAATTATTTTGGCAGAGTTACTGAAAATTCTATAATTTTAGAAATAGAACCTTCTGTTTTATTAATTGGAAAAAGAGTTATAAATTCGGATGGAAAGTATGCTGGAAGAGTTATTGACGTGGTTAGAAAAGAAAGCAAGAATGATATTAAATTTCTTAAAGTTAAATCTGCTTTTAGCAGGGCTTTTGATATTAAGATAGAAGATGTTGAACATTTGGGAAAATCTATTGTTTTAAGAAAAGGTTATAATGCACCGAAGAAGTATTTCTGGCAGAAATCTAGATAAGGCTATAACTTCAGATGATATTTTAGGGAAAGAAGTCATAGATTCAGAAGGAGAGATTATCGGAGTTGTTGAAAAAGTTCTTATTGATCCAGAAAATTTTGATATGATTGGTATAGAGATAGACAAGGGTTTTCTCAAACGAGGATTAGTTATAGGAAGAAGCTATATGGATAGGATTACAGAGTATGCTTTGTTTTTGAATACTAAAGTCTTATATCAAATTAAAGGGATGAGTGTTTTTGATTCTTCTGGGAAACTTATTGGAAAAGTAACCAGAGTTAATATGGTGGGAAAAAGAAATAAGATAAAAGAAATTGTTGTTTCAGGAGGATTTATTTCCAGGGCTGCTGGAAGAGATATAATTATTCCAGCTGTAAAAATAAAAAGGATAGAACATAATGTTTTATTAGATGTAAAGATGGAAGATTTGACATAATTATGTTTTAGTAATGTCAGGGCCTTGAGGGGTATCTCTTACTTGAAATCCGAGCTCTTTTATTCTTTCTCTTAGAATGTCTGATTCTGCCCATTTCTTTTGTTTTCTCAGGGATTCACGCTCTATAACTAGAGATTTTACTTCCTGAGGGGTGATGGATTTTTCTTCTTTAAAGTCTTTTACTTTTATGCCTAGAACGGAATCAAATTTCTCAAGGAGTTTTATTTTTTTCTTAGGAGAGAAGTCAAAGTCGTCCAGCGTGTTATGAAATACCTGCAACGCCCTAGGAAGGTTAAGGTCGTCGTTAATTGCTTCCAAGAATTGAGATTCGTGCTCTTTTGTTTTATCAAGACCTTTGTGAGTTTGCTTTTTTATTTCTAAAAACTTGCGCTTTATATTTTCATAGGCATTTTTTGAGGCATCCATATTTTCAAGCGTGAAATTCAGAGGTTTACGGTAATTGGTTTGAAGGCAGAGATACCTATAGTGTAATGGACTATATCCTTTGTCTGTTAAATCTTTGAGGGTGTAGAAGTTACCCAGAGATTTTGACATTTTTTTCCCATCAACTAAGAGCCATTCGTTGTGAATCCAGTAATTTACAAATTTCTTTTTTGTAATTGCTTCTGTTTGTGCTATTTCGTTTTGATGGTGGGGGAATATTAAATCTACTCCTCCTGTGTGGATGTCAAACTGGGCTCCGAGGTATTTTGTTGACATTGCGGAACATTCAATGTGCCAGCCTGGACGGCCTTTTCCAATTTCTGTTTTCCAGAATACCGGACCATCGCTTTCATCCCAAGATTTCCAGAGGGCAAAGTCGCTTGCTGTTTCTTTTGTGTATTCATCTTGTTTTACTCTTGCTCCGGCTTTTAACCCTTTGAATTTTATATTTGCTAAAGCTCCGTAGGGCTTGAATTTTGAGATTGAGTAGTAAATGCTTCCATCTTCTCCTTTATATGCTACTTTCTTATTAAGAAGTTTTTTTATTAATGCAACCATTTCTTTTATGTGTTGGGTTGCTTTCGGTATTTTTTCTGGTTTTTCTATGTTTAAGGTTTTAATTTCATCAAGGAATATTTTTGTATATCTGTCTGTAAATTTTTTTAGGGAGATATTCTCTTTTTGGCTGTCCCTTATAGTTTTGTCATCTACATCTGTTATGTTCATAACTTGCTTTACTTTGAATCCATTATATTGAAGTATTCTTTTTAGAAAGTCTGCTGTTAGGTATGCTCGGTAGTTTCCTATGTGTGGATAGTTATAAACGGTAGGCCCGCAGGAATACATCCCAACTTGAGATTTTTTTATCGGGACAAATGGGTCTTTTTTTCTTGTTAGCGTGTTATATAAGATAAGGGGAGTTTTCATAAAGTATTGAATTTCAGAGATTATTTAATGGTTTCT
>CAYNKB010000046.1:0-6193 GCA_964397725.1 Candidatus Woesearchaeota archaeon
ATTTTTTCCAGTTTCTTTTGTCAATATACTTCTTTCTCATATACTGACTTTACAAAGTCAGTAAGAATATTTAAATATTACTCTAATCTCTCAGTAAGATGCAAGAAGTTTGTATTATAAGCTACCAATTAAATGAATGCAGTTCTGCACAGAAAACTGCCATTCAGAGGGCTCTAAATGGGCATTTGGATTACTCGAACAATGGTATTTACACCTACAAAAGAAAGGGTTTGCTTGAAGAAATACCTCATAAAATAGTTGGGAGGGGAGTTATCCTTATAGCTCCAAAAGACAAGAAGAAGATTGTTTTTCTTCTGAAAAACAATAATGCTTGGTATAAATCACTTTTTTTAACCTCAAAGAAGAAGATTCTGTCTTAATCATGCAACACAGTTTCTTGGCAGGCTTCCTTGGTTTTCTGACATTGAATCTTCCTGTTAAAGAGCCCCTCTTACCCTTGTTAACGGGACTTTTCGGTCTTTCTGGCCTCATAGTTTCCATCAAAAACAAAACAGTTCTGCCCCCGCAAACCCCTGCTAAAATATCCAAAATCAATCTAACAAAAAAAGAAATTCTTAAATCAATGGCAGCAGCCTCAATTTCAGCACCGCTCTCAGTTCTCCCTGGCCTCGGCTCCGGACAGGCAGCAGTAATAGGCTCTGAAATAATTCCCCAAACTCCAAAGCAATTTCTATTTTTAGTCGGCTCTATAAATACAATCATTATGGCTTTATCTTTCGTAGCTCTCTTCTCACTTCAAAAAACCCGCACTGGAGCAGCAGTAGCAATATCAAAAATCAGCGAGATAACTCCCCAAATACTTTTCTATATCCTTCTCACAATAATTATCTCTAGCTTCCTTGCATTTTTTCTAGGAATCTATTTGTCAAAAGCCTTCTCAAAAAGCCTGAACAAAATAAACTACCAACTCCTCTCTTTAATTATAATAAGCATTTTAATTATTATCAACCTTTTATTTTCCAATACCTTAGGTTTTGTAGTTCTCTTAACATCTTCCTCTCTTGGCGTCTTTGCAATATTGTCAAAAGCGAGAAGAATAAACCTTATGGGCTGTCTTCTTTTGCCAACTATTATATTTTATCTTTCAATTTAAGAATTGTTGTGTTAAAGAATTTCCTGTTCTTCCTAACTAATAAAAAAAATCTATTTTCTTTGAGATTCAATTTCTATTTTTCGCCTTATCACTTCCTTATATAAATCAAAAGTCTTTTTTACAATAATAGACCAATTAAATAATTTCGCCCTTTCCAAAGACTTCTTCTTATAGGATTCTAAAAGATTATTTGATTTAAGTAATTTAATAATGCCTGAAGAAATATCCTCTGCATTAGGCTCAACGAGAATGCCTGCCTTTCCAACCACTTCAGGAATACCACCCACATTTGTCGCAACAATTGCATTTCCTGAAGCCATTCCCTCAACAATGCATAAACCAAAAGTCTCATAAAAAGAAGGTTGCAGATAAATACTGGAATGTTTATAATATGGAGCTATTTCTAAAGGCAATAATGGTTTTGAAATCCAATTAAATCTTTTTCCATATTTCTTTTCTAACTCTCTAAAAGAATCTTGTATATATTCAATAGTGGAGATTTGTGTCTCCGGAGCAATTATCTTAAATTCAGCTTCATCGTCAGCACTAAGAACCTTATCTGCAATTTTTGGCAGAAGTTCTATTCCCTTTTCTTTACTGAAACGGCTTATAGATAAAATTGATTTACTTTTAGAATTTCCCTTATTGAATAATTCTAAATCTACACCATTAGGAATGACCTCTATTTTTTTAGAAATTTTATTCCCAAAAGCACGTATTAATTCCTTACTTGCGCTATTTGAAACAGCTATAAGTTTATCAGCGTTGACAATTGTATCTTCTATCCACGAAGTTAGATTATAAAGTCTTTTTTCTTCATCAGTCATTGAAGGAAGCCTATTCCTCTCCAAAGCATGAACTGTATGCACCCAAGGTAAACTGTATAAATATTTAAGCATAAAAGCAGAACTAGTTAGCCAGCCATGAGTGTGTAAAATATCAAAGCTGCTTCTTGAATTTTCCAAAGAGGCCTCATTTAAAACTAAATTTTCAAAAATAGCATATCTCGTTCTTTTTGAAATTACCGAATCATCTATTTCAAAAGGAAAAGAAGCTTTTAAAAAGTGAAGAATTATCTTTCCATTCCCTACCCTAATCTTCCTTAAATTATCTTTTTTATCAGAATAAGTAAAAACATGAACCTCACAACCTAATTTAGAAAGATGAGTTACAAGATTGTATACATGTGTTCCAACCCCGCTTATTGAAGGATTTTGATATGGATAATAATAACTAATAATTCCCACCTTGAATGGCTTCTCAAATACATTTTTGAAAAGATTTAAAACATCTTCAAACATACAATAATTATTATAAACAAGGTTTTTAAGGATATCGCAATGTTAGAAAAAATATTTACTGCAAATATCGACACAATCTTAATTTCTAAAGCCATTGCTATAATTGCTGTAGGAATATTGACAGCTTACTTGTTAAAACATGCTATAAGAAAAATACTTGATAAAGTTATTCTAAAGAAGTTATTTAAAAAAAGTATAAACACATACGAAACTTCCAAAACTCTTGTTAATGTTATCACTGAAATATTGCAATGGACTCTAATAGCGATAATGGTAAATTACTCCCTAGTTTTGTTAAACTTCAATTTTTTAGCAAGTACTTTTTCATTTATAGTAAAAGAAATTCCAAAGATAAGTATATTTACGGCTATTATTGTATCCGGAATTATAATATCCAAAATAATATCAGAAAAAATTAAAAAAAGCAGCACTCGGAACAAAGAAGAGATTAGTCTTATAATAGAGATAGTTGTTTCAGCAGCATTTATACTATCAGCTCTTGAATATATTGGAATTAGAGCAACAGCTATTTTGGAATTATTTAAAGTAATTCTTTATATTTTAGCAGCAATAATTATAATTATTATTATCAGGCCAAATACATTTAAGAAATAGAAGTTTTATCTTTCAATCTAAAAATTATCAGAATCGCTTGTAATCACTTTAATCCCTCCCTGCCCGCTAAAAACCTCTTGCTTTTTTTCTGTCATTTGTTCTTTAATTTTTCCAACAACTGCGCCGGAATCCTTCCTCAAACTCATCAATCCAATTATTCCTCCCAAAATTGAAATAGGATTTACTGATAAAAATCCTAGAATAATTGAAACAATAGATCCCTGTCTGATCTTTGTTGATTTATTTATTGAGATGGCAGCCACTATCAGCCATATTCCGATAACAGAAAAATAAAGCCCGAGCCCTATTTTCTTAAGAAAATTAATTTTCTCGCTCGGATCGCCGTTCACAAATCCTACCTTGTATAAGTCAAATATAACCCACCCAAAAACTCCAATTCCTGCCAGTAAAGAAATTATCCCACCTATTAAAGCAACTATCTCCCCAGCCTTTGAGCCATCTCCCTCTAATCCTCTTACCTCTACCATATTTCTAATAAGTTTTCTTCGTTTTAATACCTTCTGCTTAAAAAGCAGAACCTTGCTTTGTGAAACTTTATCAAAGTTTCTTTTAATACCTTCTTATATCCTCAAAAAATTAAAACCATTTCCCCAAAGCTTCCTGCTTTTCTTTACTGGCAAAAGTACCGCCTTTTGACAGCATCCGATAAACAAGAACTATATCCATTTATTAATTGTTTCTTGTTTATCGGTGTCTTTCCCAAATATGCTTTGTATATATCTCTCCGTCAGTTCCAAGCTCTCCAGCAAATAATCCCCAACCCCATACTTCCTTGCCAAATCCAAAGCTGGTTGCATGTACTTCGTTATGCTTCCTTCTGAAATCGTAAAAATAATCTTTCCCCCACAATTAGTGCATCTCCCAATCAACGGCGGCCTTCTGTATTTTGAATTGCATCCCACACATCTAAATCCCTGCATAGAAAATTTTCTCAAATTTCCCCTCGTATCCCTTATGAAATGCCTTTCTATCACAAGTCTCGCAGCGTCTGAAGTATCAACCGCTCTTATTTTGGTGCAGAGTTCCATCATCTTCTCAACTTTCTCATCCATAGTCGGAAGTGTCTTGTAACTCGAGCATCCAGGTCCCAAGTTTATATCATCAGTATCGTAGCTAAACCACAAATCCTTAAACTCTCTGTCGCCCCCAAGTCTGTTTTTTACCTGCTCCAATTTAATATCATACGGACTCTTCTCCATTTCAGCAGCCTCATAAAGCTCCAAAGGAATATCTTTTGCAACATCCAAGTCAAAAATCATGTCATCTACCTCTCCCGCCCTTATTCTTGAATTTAAAACCAAAGGTGCATCCTGCGTTCCTCCTCTATGCGCCGGAAGAAACTTCTTTGAAAAATTAATAAGCATATCCATAAGAAGCATTGCAGCAGCCTCATCCCCATCACAGTCTCTTCTCATTGCCGCATGCATATACGGACTCGCCAAAAAGCCCTGTGTTTTTGAAAATCCTATTAATCTCCCCACAACAGCCGCACAGTTATGAGGAGCCATGCATCCCAAAAGCACGCCTGGAAGGTCTTCCTTTGTCTTGGCATTGAAATATTTTTCCAAACCGTATATTTTTTCCAGCTCTTCATCAACAAATCCGCATATTCTAAGAAAGACATCATCAGCTTTTTCATCTAAAGTCTCCGGACTTGCCGGAAGTATTATGTCATGTGGATATATTTCCAAAATCTGATTGTCGTTTTCCAGCTCTTTTCCATATGCATCCTTTTCATATCCTAGCTCCTTCAGCTTTTCTATGCTTGTTCCGATTTCCTTGGGCTTAAAATGAGTTATTGGCATCTCGCTTATATCATACCTTATCGTTCCATCCTTGTTTACATTTAAATTATATTTAGCTCTCAAGATTCCTTTTGCTAAAAATTCACAGCTGTGATCTTTACTGCTCGTTCCTCTTATTCCCTTAATAACGTTCGGAAGCCCGTCATTTCTCATCCCCAGCATCTTTTTTGCATTCTCAAAATAATGCTCTATATCTAAATTATTCTCCTTAAACTCCATGCCGATTCCATGCTCCTCGCACTTTGAATCCACATACTTATCGCACCTGAAGCAATATCTTAATTTCTTGCATGAACTCCCGCAATCTATGCACTTAGGATAAATGCCTTCTTTCCCACATCCCAAGCAGGAATATATTGGAAAATCCGATTTAACAAAACCTCTTTCTTTAGCAGCCTGAAAACTCCTCAATCTCCCCCCCTCTTCTCCGACAGGAAATAAAACATGGGGGCTCCCTGTTAATTTTCTCAGCTTTGCTTTCTCTGGACGTCCCATTCTGGAACCGACAAAACTTCCGCTTTTGTCCTTTATCTCCAACTCGCAAAGATTATTAATAATTTCAAGAACTCCCTTTTCTCCAAGTTGTTTAATTTTTAAAATATTTTTCTCCTTGTCCTCAAACCTATCCAAATCAAATCCTAAGTTAAATAAAATGCTTCTTGAATGACTTTCATCTAAAACAACATTCTCTATGCTTACCTTATGCTCACAGCCGATTAGCTCTAAAGCTCTCTTCCCTTTTGAAAATCTCTCCCTATCGCTATGCGTATAAGGCAGAATAAGTTTTCCCTCTTTAACAACTCCAGTTGCAATCCAGTCAACAAGCCCTAAAAATTCTTTATAAGTTATCTGATTCCAATAATAAATATATTCTGGATGCAGTGGAACTCTTAATTCTCTTGATATTTCCAAAGCCTCATTAAAACTAACCCTTAAATCAGTCTCCCCACCCTCTTTGCCTGCTTTCCTGACTTGCTGAAGCCAATACTGCTCTACATAAGCTGGTTTGTCAAGCGCATGATTTCTGTTTTTATAATCTCCATAAGGAACAAGTAAATCCCCAAAATAAATTATCTCCTCAACCTCATTATACCTTCTCTTCGCCTCTTCAGGATCTTGCATTTTCTTCACACTCCCATCTTTAAACTTGACAATCGGTCCGTCAATTGTTGTGCAGGATGCAACCGTACATCCTTTAGTTGGCTTCTCTATTTTTAACTGCGTCCCTATTGCTATAAAATCTCCTGAAATTCTCATCGTCGCAGGATGCGTAGCCAAAGTAGAATATCCTGTATTCCTGCATCTTCCATATCTTAATCTAAATCCTCCAGACCTTG
>CAYNKB010000047.1:0-1801 GCA_964397725.1 Candidatus Woesearchaeota archaeon
TCATCTCTTTTGGAAAGTCTCCCCTTCTTCTTCCATCCCTTACTTTTATTGCAAATTCCATTGGATTCTCAACAAATCCTATGAATCTTCCATTGAAGAAAACATCAACTCCTGACTTTTCCTTGCTCAGCCCAAATTCTAAAAATTTCTTCAAAACAAATTGTTCGTTCATTTCAACAGCAGTTGAAATTTTTGCAAGTAATGCAAGATTCTTTCTCAAACCAATTTCAGTTCCCTCAGGAGTTTCAATGGGGCAGAATCTTCCGTAATGTGTTGGATGCAAAGTTCTCGCAAGGAAGTTCTCCTGTTCCCCAGGCAACGTGCTTGAAACTCTTTGTAACTGAGATAATACAGCAAGATAATTTGTCTTGTCCATATTTTGCGTAACTCCAGATTTTTCTCCAATCCAGCTTCCTGTTGCAATAGCGCTTTCAATTCTGTGCGTAAACAAAGTTGACTTCGCAATCGTCTTTAACGAATAAAACTTTTTTCTCTTTGAAACCTTCTGCAGTGAATATTGTATGTCTCTTAATAAAATTCCTATATTAACTCTGAATAAATCAGCCATTAAATCTCCGGACAGCTTCACTCTCTTATTTGCGTAATGGTCCTTGTCAGTTCTTATGCTTTCTTCGTCTTTTGATTTCAAATACAAGCTTATTAGCCTGCACAAAGTCAATGCTTTTTCGCTTCTAGCTCCTTTATCTAATCCTATATGTGGCAAAAAGAATGAATCAATTCTTTGCTTTACTCTGTCAAGTATTTCTTTCTTTGTCCCCTGAATTCCGGATTTTTCAGCAATATAAATCATTGCATCTTCAGCATTTTGAATTTGGGAATATTCATACAAATTGACAATCAGGCAGTCGCTTTCATGGCTTATGTTCTTGGCAATGTCTGAATCTTTTGTCATTCCCAAAGCCTTCAATACAACCAAAGCAGGAATATTTTTCAGCCTGCTAAAAGTTAAGTCCAAAATTCCCTCGTTTGTTTCCGAAATTGTCGTCGGTATTCTGTAAGATCCTCTCTGGGAAAAAACTCTTAGTGTCAGTCCGAGCCTTCCTTCTTCTATAAACGGCTGATTCGGAGCCAAGTCTTCCGACATTACAATGACTCTTTCATTTCCATTTACAATAAAATATCCACCAGGATCTAACGGATCTAAGTAATTTTCCCTAAGCTTTTGGGAATCCATTCCGCTTGTCGTGCAGGCATTGCTTCTGACAATGACAGGTATCCTTCCAATTTCAACTTCCGCACTGTCAGTCTGCTCTCCAAATTTAATGCTAAGCTCAACAAAAACAGGAGCCGAGTAAGTCAAATTTCTCAGTCTTGCAATTGTAGGCGTTATTACGCTTGTGCTTCCGTCGGCTTCAATTATGTTAGGCTTGCTGATTCTGACCTTTCCAAGCTTTATTTCTATATCCTCGTTGCTTAAATTGGAGTTTATTTCATTTACAATCTCCTGAATCCTATTGCCTATAAAATCATTAAAAGAAGTGATGTTGGACTCCACAAGAGAGTGCTGTTCAAGATACTTTTTTACAATTATATCCCTTTGATTTTTCATCAGGCTACCACCCTGTAATAAACATTTACTTTGTCTTCATCTTTTCTTTCAATCTTAAAAACATCGCCCTTCTCTGTTCCCTCAGGCATAGTTGGATCCGTAATCTTTATCTTTGGCAGTTGAGAAAGAGAAATATTATACTTTTCAAGTAATTTTTTCACCTCATCTTGCTTCAATTTGGTTTGTTTTGGCTGAAGGATGTGCATATTTTTTGCCTTTATCGACGATAAT
>CAYNKB010000047.1:1901-6093 GCA_964397725.1 Candidatus Woesearchaeota archaeon
AAATTAGAAGCCCTTCTGATATTTATACTTTATTGTGTTCAAATCCTGCTAAAATGAAAATGGCCCCGACGGGACTTGAACCCGCGACACCTGGCTTGCTTCTCTACTTTATCAGTAGCTAAAAGGCCAGTGCTCTACCAAGCTGAGCTACGGAGCCGTAGCTCAAATAAAGACAATTTGTTTTTAAAGCTTTGTTATGACATTTCGTCTAACACTCGTTCTAAAGCTTCAACAGGATTATCAGATTTCGTGATTGGAGAGCCAACAACTAAATAATTTGCTCCTTTTTCAATAGCTTCTTTTGGAGTTGAAGTTTGCTCTTGATAATTTCCTTTTCTATCTTGATACCAACTAGGCCTTATACCCGGACATAATTTTGGAAGATCTATGTCATGAACAACGTCTAATGCTGGAGCAGGCAAGATTAATCCTTGAGCTCCATATTCAAAATCCATTTGGGCTAACATCCTAATACTCTCTCTTAGGTTTTTACCATAAATTCTTTGTGTATCTTCATCAGTATAGTGAGTAAGAACTGTTAATCCAAACAATTGTGTATTAGTATCTTTAAGTTTCTGGGCAACTCTTCCAAAGAATTTCTTTCCGGCATGTGGGTACATGTTAACTATTCTTGTATCTAACAAGAAAGGACTGCTTGATAATTCTCCGACTATATTCTCCATAGTCCTTGCGCCATTCCACATTTTAAGATCAGCAAATACAGGTCTACTTAACCTAGCTATACTATCCAACCAGTTGGCACCTTCATCAAAAGCACTCTTAATAAAAAGATCTAAATTTAATTTAAATCCGAAATTATTTCTTCTTACTCTAGTAAGTTCCTGAGCTTTTTCAACAACATCATTAATATCCTTATAATCAAGAGCTACAAATAAAAAAGGCTTCTCCATATTGCTATTTTTTCCTCCAATAAACAATCCCTTCTTTTACCTTTCCTGCAGGAGCGCCCAAAATCAAAGACTCTTCAGAAGATAATTCTTTCATATCATATCCCTGCTCAATAGCCTTTTTAGCAGAATCGGCTGGAATAACCAACCCTCTATTTAACTGCCAAGCCAATGAATCTTGCAGGAAACTTCTATAAGAATCTATGGCTTTTTTTGGTATTAAACTAGCAGATTCAGCCACATTTAAAAGTTGAGGGAGAGTTATCAAAGAAACTAAAGAAACTCCTTTCTCTCTTAATCTTTCTTTGGCTTGAGGTTGGTCATAAAACAAAATGCAAGCAGCATGTGAAACTGGATAACCTGCTGCCCTAAACTCTTCTGCGGCATTTCCAGTAGTTCCAGCGTAATTAACAAGTTCCTCAACAACAAGAGCTCTCATGCCTTTTTTTATTAAGGGATTATTTCCATCACCAGTTATAAGTTCTCCATGTCCTCCCTCCTTTCTTGATCCTCTTAGATAACAATAAGGTATTTGCTTCCCAGTAATATCAGAAACATCATTTCTTAATTGCCATGCAGGAACCATTCCCCCTGTGGCGTTACCCTCAATAAAATCAAATTCTGCTTCATCAATAACTCTTAAAGCCAAGTTTTTCGTAAGAAACTTTAAAACTTCTGGCTGTCCAACGAGACCCTTTATCATTACATAACCAGGCCCTCTATTTCCAGTACTATAAATAAAAATGTCCTCTCCATCATCCACATTATGAATAGATACTGCACCAGCGCCAATTATCTCTTGAGCAATTTCCTCCAACGAAGCTAAATTTTCAGTCACAGGAACTATTCACAAACAACATTTAAATAACTAACTCAAAATTTTTCATCTGTTTCAAGTAATAACTAATTAAAACTCTCCTTAATAACATCTTCCAATTCATCTTTTGGCATGGCACCGACAGTCCTGTTAACCATTTCCTTGTTTTTCCAGTAAATTAAAGTTGGGATGCTCATCACCTGAAACCTCTGCGCCAGTTCAGGATTCTCATCAACATTTATCTTTCCAAACTTGACGCCTTTAAGCTCCTTTGCAACTTCCTCCACCGCTGGGCTTAAAATCTTGCACGGCCCGCACCAAGGCGCCCAGAAATCAATAACAACCTTGCCCTCTTTAATAAATGCATCAAAATTGCCCTCATGAAGCTCTTTTACACCCACCATCTTAGAAAATAAAAGACAACATTAATAAATCTTCCGTGCCGGAGTTTTTTAACGACGATAAGAAGGTATAAATATTCCCTCACCCTTATAAAATAGTGAATAAGCCAGATTTAATCCAAGGCCTTAAAATGAAGGGAATTCCCCAGGATATTCTTGACGCTTTCTCAAAGATTAAAAGAGAAGACTTTGTTCCGGATAATTTTAGGGAGTATGCGTATGAAGATGTTGCGATTCCGCTGGAAGACGGCTCTTCTTTGTCCCAGCCCTATACATCTGCCTTCATGCTCTCCCTCTTGGAGCCAAAGCAAAATCAGAAAATACTTGAGATTGGCTCCGGCTCAGGCTTCGTTCTCGCTCTTCTTTCAGAAATAATAAAGAACGGAAGGATTTACGGATTGGAAATTAACAGGCTAATGTCAATCAAATCAAGAAAGATATTGGAAAAAGATTCCAACATAGAGGTAATAAATCTCTCCGGCTTCTCCGGACTTCCTCAATTTACCCCTTACGACCGCATTTTATTTTCAGCCTCCTGCAATGACATGCGGATTCCCTATAATATCCTTGACCAATTGTCAGACAATGGAATTATGGTTGTTCCAATCCGCTCCTCAATCTTTCAGATAAAAAAACAGGATGGAAAGCTCCAAAAAAAAGAATTCCCAGGATTTGCCTTCGTGCCATTGAAGGAAGAATAGGCTTTTGTTATCCTTTAAAGTTGATACAAAACATTATACTATAATATGTATATTGATAGATAGTATCACTTATAAGTAAGCAAATAGCACTATAAATATGAAAAAAGAAATATCTCTCTCAATTTTTTTATTATTTGCTATATTTTTCTAATTAAATTTAGCCTCTGCATCAACAAAAGCCCTTTGCTTGACAGAAGGGCAGACATTAAGATTCTCCGAGTGCAATCCAAATATACAAGATAAAACATGTGAGAATACAATATGCCAATTTTGCGTCAACGAAATATCTTCCGGAGTATATTGCCCAGCAAGCCTGAATCAATGCAACAGCGTGTGCATTTCATATGAAGAGAGGTCTGATGAAGACCTGCCAGTTCCTGTAATAACTATAAGAAGTCCATCGGAGCTTTTTGTCTCGGAAGATGAAACTTTTGTAGACTTTACTTTTGATGTAACAAGAGCCAATCAAATAGGCAGTAGGGGAAAATGCAAATTATATTTAGACGATGTCAATGTGGCTGAAAGCACGTCCTCGATAAGACTATCAAACAATGTCATAAGATATTTTGTTGAATCTGGCTCTTACTCTTGGAAAATATCCTGCACAACGGGGCTTGCTCCGATAGTAACTGTATTCTCAGAAACGAGAAGGCTTTCTGTCGCTCTGCCTCCCCAAAATGAAACCGACCAAAACCAGTCTGAAAATCAGTCTGAACAGGAAAATACAATTTTCCCCATATCTTTAATCTCCCCAGTTGAAGGCTTTCCAGCAACAGATACACAAAGCCTTGAATTTGTTTATAACTTTACTAATTCAAGCATTTCAAACATTAATCAGTGCAATCTTATTTTAAATAACGAACCTGTAAGTTCAAATCAGACAATATTATACTCAAATCAGACAAACTCTATAATTTATTCTGTTTCTCCAAACTCATACTCTTGGAAGATAAATTGCACAAACAATGACAATAGTACAATCTCTTCAAATACAAGAAGTTTCACAATAAGTTCACCTAGCGCGCCTAGTAGTGGCTCATCTGGTGGAGGTGGCGGTTCTTCCAGCTCTGGAACTATATTTTTAAACTCAAATTCCTCAAATCAAACATTGGAATTTGAGAATCTTTCTGCCTCGGATGAAAAGAATGAGACTATTTCAGAAGAAGAGCAGACTAATAATTCCCCAGGAATAACAGGCGGAGTTATCGGAGTTGCAAAGAAATACAAATTTCCATTGATTGGCTTGGGAGTCATAGTCGCAGCTTGGATAATTATTTATTTAGTAAGAAAAAACACGAAGGTTCAGGTTGATTAATCCTTCCGTAAGAAATCCTTGGCTTTCAAGCCAATGAATGAATTACGGCA
>CAYNKB010000048.1:0-3454 GCA_964397725.1 Candidatus Woesearchaeota archaeon
GAAATGCTTATAGAATTTAGGATATCTTTTTTTGAACCAATTTGGATAGAACCAGGCTAAGATGTTTGCTATGACACTATCAATTAAAAAGAGATAGAAAATTATTGATTCAAGGTTTAACATTGTTTAAGGAATATTAAAGATATTATAAAACTTTATAGTCCGAGATTTTTTAAGACGAGGGATTTTTTAAACGGCTGGAAAGAGTCATAAGATTGTCCAGTTCCGAGGAAGTAGATAGGCTTATTTGTCACATAAGACACTGAAAGGATTGCTCCTGCTTTTTCATCTATATCTGCCTTTGTTAAAATTATTCCGTCTATTCCTGCTGATTCGCTGAACGTTTTTGCCTGCGAGGTTGCATCATTTCCTGTTATTGATTCTCCGACAAAGAGCTTTAGATTTGGCTTGGAAACACGAATTATTTTTTCCATTTCTTTAAGCAAATTTGCTTTGGTATACATTCTTCCTGCTGTGTCTATTAAAACGGCTTGGATTTTATTCTTCTTTGCATATTTTATTGCATCGAAAGCTACTGCGGCAGGGTCGGAACCATAATTTTGTTTTACTATTGGAACTTTTAATTTGCTTGCGTGTTTTTCCAGCTGTTCAATTGAGGCTGCCCTGAATGTGTCTCCAGCGGCGAGAACGCAGGAAATATTGTGCTTTTGGAGATAGTTGGCAAGTTTAGCGATGGATGTTGTTTTTCCAGAGCCGTTAATTCCAAAGAAAAGAATTACATAAGGTTCTAAAGACTTTTGGATTTGTTTTATTAAGTCTGGAGGCTCTATTAAAACTGAAAGGATTGCCGATTTTAGTGATTCAAGGAGAGTGTTTTTTATTTCAGACTTTTTTATTGAAATTCCTACAAGGTCTTTTGCAAGAGATTCGCGAATTTTATTTACTACCTCCAAGGCAACATTATTTTCAAGAAGAGTTATTTCTAAGTCTGGAAAGATTTCATCAAAGTCTTCTTGCGAAAGTTCGGATGAGGAGAGTTTTTTTATTATTTTGGAAAAGAAGGAAGGTTTTTCTTCAATTTCTTTTTCTGCTTCTTTGAGCTCTTCTTTCAGGGATTCTGTTAGAGATTCTGTTTCAGCAGGGGTTTCTTCAGTGTATTTTTCAGCAAACTCTTCCTCAGATATTTCTTCCTGCGGTTCAGGGACATATTCTTCAGATATTTCCTGTGTTTCTTTTTCTGTTTTTTTAGATTTTTCCTTCTTTTTGGACTTCGAAGTAGGATTCTTTTTTGGAGCAGGTTCTTCAACTTCTTCCTTCTTTTTGAAGAAGGAGCCTAATTTGTCTCTTAGCGACTTAAACATGAAATTTTTACTTGAAGAGAGTTTATAAAACTGACTTAAGTGAACTAATTCTTAGTTTATATATTACTCATAAAGTTAATATTGTAATTACTAAGTAGTAACTAAACAAAAGTTTTATAAACCTTGATTTTCTAAAGTTTTTATGGAAAAATGTAATTTACCTCATGAAGAGATGAAAAAATTTGAAATATATAGCGGTAAAAGTGCATGGGAAATGCCGAACTTAAGGGCTGATGGCAGAGTTCCTATGAGTGTTGCTGGATTAATGCAAAGAAGACTAAACTTAAGAAGCTTAAGAAAATATTATTTAGCTGTTAAAGATTTCTATATGGATAATCTTTTTGTTACAGGAGATTTAACAGGTCAAAAAGAGAATGAAGTGAAATTAGTTTTGACAACTTATGCTGACGGGTCAATTACTCCATTGGGAAGTGAATATTTGGCTTTGATTAATCCTCGGGAGAAATTATTTAGCGGAGCTATAAATCTCGGAGTTAATGATAGATATGAGAATCTTCAAGGAGAAGGAGTCATAACTACAGAGATAAATAAACTTGCAGAGATTATTAACGGCGATTTAAATGAACAGCAGGCAAAAGATTCTTTATTTTGGAGATTTATGTTAAGACATCCTGATGAAGTTCCAGAAAGATTTGCAATTTCTGGATTACATGAAGAAGTTATTCCATACATTTTTGCAGAGGGTAAAGAAAGATTTGGTTATGATATTGCAATGGGAGTTTTTCCAGATTTAGATGGAAATAATCCAAAATTAAGGACGTGGTGTGTTGGAGGGCTTGGGAAGGGGTCTTACGCCAACGGCAGGCATCATCTTGGCACGTTCGGTAATCTTGTTGGTATAGCGCCGGATGTGTTGAGATTGGGTAAGGGTGCTTCAAACATCAAAGCACATACTATGGCTGATTTACAAGCTGTTGATGAAGCGATGAAAGGTTTAGAAGGAACTTTACATCCTGACGTTCTAAAACCATTCGCAGAATTAAGAAAGAAACTTTAAATTTTTAGTCTTATTTATTAGCGAACTAACTTATATAATTGAGTTAAAGAAAGTTTAAATAGAAAAGAGGTTTTTTGAAGGCATGAAAGGGGTGTTTGTAATTATGGATGGAGTGGCTGATCAGCCTTGCAACGTTTTGAATGGGAAGACTCCATTGGAAGTGGCTAAAACACCTAATTTGGATGAAATTGCCAAGAAAAGCAAGATGGATTACTGCTATACTGTCAAAGAGGGGCTGGCTCCGGAATCTTCGAGTGCTGTAATTTCTTTAATGGGATATAATGAGCAAATTCCACGAGGAATTTTGGAGGCTGTGGGGGCGGGAGTGCAATTAAAGAACGGGGATTTGGCGATAAGAACTAATTTTGCTACGGTAGATGATTTGGATGGAGAGATATTGGATCCAAGGGCGGGGAGAACGCTGACAACGTGGGAGGCGAAAGCTCTTGCGAAAAGCATTAATGAAGAAGTTAAGATGCCTTTTCCTTTTGAATTTTATGCGACTCAGCAACATAGAGGAGTCTTGGTTTTTAGAGGTGGTTTTTCTGATAACATATCAAATGCGAATCCTTATTATGGAAATGGTGTTGCTTTGAGCAAGTTGAGCTATAAAATGACTTGGGCAACGCCGTTGGATGATGAAGATGATTCTAAGCTGAGCGCTGAACTTGTGAATGGTTTTATTAGGAAAAGCCATGAGGTTCTTAAGAAACATCCGATAAATCTTGCGAGAGCCAAGAAGGGATTGTATACTGCAAATGTTATTTTATGCAGGAATGCTGGGAGTGAAACTATCAGGTTGAAAAAGCTAAGAGGGAAGTGGATGGCTTTGGGGTATATGCCTTTGGAAATTGGAATTGCAAAGATGCTGAAGATGAATGTTTACAAGTTTAGATATCCAAAATTCAGAGGGTTGGATGTTTATTCTAATTTATACGATGGATTGAGGAAGGCTATAAAGAATGCTATAAGGATGATTAAGAGATATAGGAAGAGATATGATTACTTTTATGTTCATTTTAAGGAAACGGATATTCCAGGACATGACAACAAGCCTATGGATAAGGTTAAGATGATTGAGATGATTGACCAAAGATTTTTTTATTTTTTGAAA
>CAYNKB010000048.1:3464-5914 GCA_964397725.1 Candidatus Woesearchaeota archaeon
GAATGTTGGCAGCAATCTTCTTATCATTAATGAAGTTTTTTTATTTTTTGAAAAGATACATAGGGAATAGTCAATTGATTGTTACAGCGGACCATACTACTGCGTGCAGGATGAAGGGGCATACTGCGGATGCTGTTCCTTTATTGATATATCCTCATCCTAAGGGGGAGATTAATGAAAAGAGGTTTACGGAAAAGGAAGGCTTGGAAGGGAAGAAATGGGTTGGGAGAAAGGTTCTTGACGGGACTTTGTTTGATGATTAGATATGGATAAAATTATAATTGGAGTGTTTGGAAGGAAGATTTGGTTATAATGGCGGAAGAGGATGTGATGTTATAGATGGACCTTGTTCGTGCGGAGCTTGACATTGAATTAGAGTATAGACAATCTTGAAAAACTCTAAAAAACCTTCAAAATTCTCTAAGAAGGACTTTGAAAGAGGAGCAAAATATAGGTTATTCAAAGTCCTCTATAGCATAACGAGAAAATTAATTTTCTCGAATATAGCAACTGACGCAGAGATGTGATTAAGTCAGTTCCTATATTTTTATAAACTTTGAATAGGATTTTTTTATATGATTGGATACAATGATATTTATGAGCTTTTGAGAAAGGAGAAATATTCAGAAAGTTTGCAACAGCTTCCAAAGAATTTTGTTTCCGAGTTTTCTGACTATCTGGCAGATATGAAAGGACAGGACTTTAAGGAGGGGGATTTGTTTGCCGAATCTTCTATGAAAGCCAAGAAGCAATTGGAGAATGCTATTGCATTGTTTAAAGAGCTTATGCTAAGAAGGAAGAAGAAGCTTCTTAATCTGGTTTTCGTGGCTACGGAGACGGGGATAATGAAAAGGGATTATGAGAATATGATGGATTTTGAAAAGAAAGTGTTTGATAATTTAATAAAATCTTTTGAAGAAGGGGATAAAGACGTTGCCGGAATGCTGAACGGCAAAAAGAAGGGAGAGAAAAGCAAGCAAAGACTTATTATGTTCAATCAGCAGGTTGAGGAGTTTGTCGGCATGAGCGGGGAGGCTGTCGGGCCTTTTGCTGCGGGGGAGCTTGTAAATTTAGAAAGCGGGGTTGCCGAGATTTTAGTGAGCGGGGGGAAGGCGAGTTTTGTTGATGAGAATTAAGCTTATTCTATTATTTTTTCAGATTTCAACTGCCAAGTAAAAAACATAAGCAAGACGCTAAATATAATTCCTCCGATTGTTATTAATGTATTTAATTTGTCTAAGGATTGGTGTGATATTTCTCTAGAGATTACAATTCCGTAAATGATTATTACTATTAATTGGTTCATTAATTCCAGAACTCTGGAATCCATTTAAATAACTCCCAAATTCCTCAAGATTAAGTAAATTCCTGCAAAGATTATTAAAATTCCCGCAATTAAAAAAATCCAATATAATGCTTTTAAATAACTTTTTTTCATAGATTATTAAGTCGTATTTTACTTATAAATCTTAATAATCCTGGAAAATAGTGTGAAATGCCAAGAGCTATGTTAAATTAAATAGGAATATCTGAATCTGAAATGCTAGGGCTTATATACATGAATTCTATTTTAATTTTTTCAGCCCAGTCTTTTTCATCTGGGTCTCTTGTTAGCCTTTTTTCCAGTTTATCTAAAACATATTTTACAGCTTCTTCGTAACTTGGCTTTGTTTCACAATCTGTTAAAACTCCGTTTCTAAATTGATATAACATCTTTTCAGAAACCATGAAAGTTTCAATAGGCTCTTTTTCTATGGTGAGAGATACTATTCTAATTAATCCCCTTTCATCATTTTGTCTTTCATCCATATAATTTTAGGTTTTTAGAGTATAAAAGAATTGGTTACTACTTTATTAGATGAATTAAAAGCCTCTAGAGGGATTCAAACCCCCGACCCCCTGTTGTCATGAAACAAGTTTCCTGAGCAAAACAAGGACTCCTTGTTTTTACAAAACAGGTGCTCTATCACTGAGCTATAGAGGCTTAGCTTTAGGAAAATCGGATGCGTTAAAAAGCTTTTGTTTTTGGAAATGGCCCTGCGCAGAATCGAACTGCGGCCCCATCCACGTCAAGGATGTGTTCTACCATTATACTACAAGGCCTTGAGACTTGAATGGCAAATTAATATCTCTATATAAGTCTTTTTGCAAGTGATCACTTATATCTTTTTGATATATTGTTTTATTTTCTTCGAATCTTAGTTTAAACCTAATAATATGTCTAAGATTTGAACTTCCAATTATTTTAAAATAATTAATAACTCTTTCTTTACTATTCGTTCCTATTTGATCTTTGTTTTTAGATATGAATGAGAAAATATTGTTTTTGTCCGAGATAGATTTTACTTGTTCTATTAAGTTCGGATTATGGGAGGTGAATACTACCGTAAATTGCTCTCCCTTTCTTCCTCTTCTTGATATTGAGCCGTCTGTATCCATCAAGCCTCTTA
>CAYNKB010000049.1:0-5855 GCA_964397725.1 Candidatus Woesearchaeota archaeon
GGTGCCCACATTAAAACGCTTTTGCTGACGTTTTTCTTTAGGTTTATGAGAGGATTAATAGACAATGGAAATGTTTACATTGCAGTCTCTCCACTATACAGGGTAAGAAAAAAGAAAGTTCATTATGTTTATTCTGATCAGGAACTTAAGACTTTGATTTCTAAACTTGGCGGAAATCCAGATGTTCAGAGATTCAAGGGTTTGGGAGAAATGAACCCTGAGCAATTATGGGAGACAACAATGGACCCAAGCAAAAGGCTTTTGAAAAAAGTAACTGTTGAGGATGCAGTTAAAGCTGATGAAGTATTTTCAAGATTAATGGGAGATGATGTTGAAGCAAGAAGGCAATTTATTGCAGAGAGAGCTCATGAAGCGGAGATTGATGTATAAAATGGAAACTGAAATATTAGAATTTAATCACTGTGAGTTGCCTAATAATCAAATTAATTTTATTGGAGATGATGTCAAGGAACTTGACAGCAAACCACATCTTTCAAGGTGTGGTTGTTCCTTGAGCATCCAAAAGTTTCAAACAAAACGCAAAAAACTTTTTGATGTTGAAATTAAAGAATTATTGATTCATCGTGAGGAGGAGTTAAAATGATTAGCAAGAAGTTTTGTCCGAAGTGTAAAAGTGAAGATGTTGAAATGGTAGCTGGGGGAATAACTGGTTCTTGGGTTTGTGGGAATTGTGGATTTATGGGAACTGTTTTTCCTGAAAAGGAAATAATTGGAAGTGAAGGCGAAGAAAAAAATATATTGAAAAAGAGTGAGGAGAAAAATGAAAAATAATATTGGAGTATACTTGAATTTGAGGTTTTATGATGCAAATAGCGTTTCAGTTGGAGAAAATTTAACTATGAGAATTAGAGGAAGAGATTTTGAAGTTGGTACTGTTGTCGATGTGGATAAAAGAAATAATGGAGTTTATTATTTAATCAGGACTTCAAGGGAAGGATATAGGTCTTTTGTTGAAGCAATGGGAGAGTTTTTCTTGATTCCTGCTTTGAATGCTGGGCGCTCTAAAATATCTTTGAAAGATAAGATTGAAGAGTTAGAGGAGGTAAGTGTATGACACCAAAACAAATAGATGAAGATGAATTGGAAGAAGAAGTAGAGAGTGAGGAGAAGAAGAGAAGAGAGAAAGATCAGATTGGAAGCGAAAAAGGAGTAATCGGAGCGGAGATTGTTGAGGAGATGGAGAAGTCATACATTGATTATGCGATGTCAGTTATTGTTCAGAGGGCTTTGCCTTCGGTAGAAGATGGATTGAAACCCGTACATAGGAGAATTCTTTATGCGATGCATTCTATTGGATTGGATGCGAGCAAGCCGACTAAAAAATCCGCGGCAGTTGTCGGAGAAGTGCTGGCAAGGTTCCATCCACATGGTGATATTTCTGTTTATGATGCAATGGTTAGAATGGCGCAGGACTTTTCTTTAAGATATCCTTTGGTGCATGGGCAAGGAAACTTTGGCTGTTTTACTGCAGATACTAAAGTTAAACTTTCCGATGGAAGAAACTTATCTTTTGCAGAACTTATCGAAGAAAAAGCAAAAGGAAAGAGAAACTTTACATTTACAATTGATGAAGATAGAAGAATAAAAGTTGCCGAGATAAAGAATCCGAGACTTACAAGAAAGAATTCTGAAATTATGAAAGTTATTTTGGATAATGGGGAAGAGATAAAGTGCACATTAAATCATAAATTCATGCTGAGAGATGGAAGCTATAAAGAAGCTCAATATTTAGAATCTGGAGATTCTTTGATGCCTGTTTACTTTAGGTTATCTACTAAGGAAGAAGATCCAAATATGATTGGATATTCTATGATTTATCAGCCTGATTTAGACTTATGGAATTTTGTTCATGTTCTAAGTGATGCATGGAATTTAGAAAATGGAATTTATAATAAATCTTTAGGCAGAATAAGACACCATATAGACTTTAACAAATTGAATAATAATCCCTATAACATTAAAAGAATGAATTGGAAAGAGCATTGGCAAACTCATTATAATTTAACTTCTATTAAACATAAAGAAGATGGAGAGTATAGGAAGAAACTTGCAGATGGAAGAATTAAGTTTTGGAGCGATGAAACTAACAGAAAAGAATACTCTGAAAGGCTAAGAAATAGAAACTTGAAAAATTGGAAGGATGAAGGCTATAGAAAGGAAATGAGTGCTAAACTTTCTGAAATAAATAAAAAGTATTTGAAAGAGCATCCGGAAGTTATTGAAGAAATAAGAAAAATGGCTTCAGCAACTATGAAGAAAATGTGGCAGATACCTGAATATAAGAAATTGTTTCATGAAAAAATAGTTGCAAGCAATAAGAGAAGAATTACTAATCTGACAGGGAAAAAGAAATTCTTGAATATATGCAATTATCTTAAGGATAACCATATAGCCATAACTAGAGAAAATTATGAAGATGCCAGAAAGAGGGTATTTGGCGGAAAAAGTTTTACTAATTGGGATGTTGCAGTAACTAAGTATTATAATGAAGATATTAACATGGTTTTGTTGGATTTGAATGGAAATCACAAAGTTGTTAAAACTGAATTTATTGGCGAGTTTGCTGATGTATATGATTTGACTATAGATAAAACTCATAATTTTGCTCTTGCTTCTGGAGTGTTTGTCCACAACTCCATGGATGGAGATTCTGCTGCTGCTTATAGATATACTGAAGCTAAGCTTAGCAAGATTTCTGAAGCTTTATTGAGCGACATAGAAAAAGATACTGTTAAGATGCTTCCTAACTTTGACAATTCCGTAAAAGAGCCGGATACTTTGCCGGGAATGCTGCCGAACTTGTTATTGAACGGAGCTACAGGAATTGCGGTTGGAATGGCGACAAATATCCCTCCTCATAATCTTGGAGAGATTTGCGATGCAATTACCAAATATATTGACAAGCCGGATGTAACTGTTGATGAACTTGCTGAGATAGTTACAGGTCCTGATTTTCCAACAGGAGCTTATATTACTGGAAGTGGAATTAAAGAGATGTATAGGACTGGAAAGGGAAAGATAGTTATGCGCGCCAAGTCGACGACGGAAGATAAGAAAGGGAAGATGCAGATTGTTTTTACTGAAATTCCTTATATGGTAAATAAGTCTGATTTGGTAAAAGAAATTGCCAGACTTGCCACAGAAAAGAAACTGCCTGATGTTTCTGATTTAAGGGATGAAAGCGCTAAAGGAAAGGTTAGAATTGTTATTGAACTTAAAAAAGATACGGATCCAAAATACACATTAAATAAGTTGTACAAGCTGACAAGGCTTCAAACTAATTTTGATGCTAATATTCTGGCTTTGGTTGACAAGAAACCAGAGATATTAACTTTGAAAAGAGTTGTTGAAGAGTACGTAAAATACAGGGAATTAATTGTAAAGAACAGAAGCAAGTTTGAACTTAAGAAAGCTGAAGATAGATTGGAAATTGTTTTAGGACTTTTAATTGCTTTGAAGCAGATAGACAAGATTGTTGATTTTATTAAGAAGAGCAAGGGAACTAGGGAAGCTCACGAAGGCTTGATGAGCAAGTTTGATCTGTCTGACAGGCAGGCTAAGGCAGTTTTGGAGACGAGACTGCAACAGTTAACTTCTTTGGAAAATGACAAGCTGAGAAGTGAAGAGAAAGAGCTGAAGGAAACTATTGAGAAATTGC
Organism: Candidatus Woesearchaeota archaeon; assembly: GCA_964397725.1. Lineage (GTDB taxonomy): Archaea > Nanobdellota > Nanobdellia > Pacearchaeales > GW2011-AR1 > CAYNKB01. Next base: position 3,680 of record CAYNKB010000049.1, read on the forward strand.
AAAAAATCCTTTCTTCCAAGGCAGAGATATTAAAAGTAATAAGGAAAGAAGTTTTGGACTTAAAGAAAAATTATGGGGATGAAAGAAGAACCAAGATATTGAAGAGAGTTGATGATATTTCTGAAGAGGATTTGGTTGAGAAAAAGGATGTTGTTGTAATGATGACAAGTTCTGGATATATAAAGAGAGTTGATATGAAATCTTATAGGGAGCAGAGAAGAGGCGGGCAGGGAGTTACAGGAACTGATTTGAAGGATGAGGATTTTGTTATTAAAATGATTACCTGCTCTACGCATGATTATTTATTGTTCTTTACGTCAAGAGGAAGATTGTTCTGGCTTAAGGCTCATGAGGTTCCAAGTTCGGAAAGGCAGAGCAAGGGAAGAAGCATTGCAAATGTTTTGAATTTGAGGGAGGAGAATATAGCGAATGTAATGGCTGTTGATAATTTTGAGAAAGGTTATTTGATATTTGGAACTAAATTAGGAATGGTTAAGAAACTGCCTTTGAAAGATGCTTCAAAGCCGAGAAGCACAGGTGTAAGAATAATGAATCTTCCTCTGGATGGAAGTGATTCTATAATTAATGTTCGCGAGGTTTCGGATGGGCAGGAAGTTTTAATGATAACAAAGAAAGGGCAGGCTGTTAGATTCACGAGCGATGCAGTAAGGGCGATGGGAAGAGCCAGTTACGGAGTTAAGGGAGTTGAATTAGGAAAGGGAGATGAAGTTATTTCCATAGAGTCTTTGCCTAAAGATGGGAAGACAACAATCTTAACAGTAACTTCAAAAGGATATGGAAAGAGGTCGGAGCTGGAGGATTATAGGAGAACATCCAGGGGAGCCAAGGGAGTTATTAATTTAAAAGTCAGCGATAAAACTGGCTCTGTTGTAAGCTCTTTGAGTGTTGATAACAAGGATTCTATAATTGCTACGACAACGAAGGGAATGGTTATGAGAGTTTCAATGAAAGACTTAAGAGTTATGGGAAGGGCGACGCAGGGAGTTCGTGTTATAAAGTTGAAGGAAGGAGATAAAGTTGCTGATGTTGTTAAGGTTCCTGTTGCAGAAGTTATTGAAGGGGAGCAGAAGACGCTTTAGATAATTAGATTAGGCTATTTAAGATAACCAAGGTTTATTTCTTCTTGACTCGATAAGTACTTCAAAATGTGTTTGTGCTCCATTTTTTGAATTAGCATTTAGATATTTTTTTACTCTGAAATTTGGATCTTTTAATCTCCAAGGAAAGAGCTCTGTTAAATCCTCATCAACTAAAACATCTATTCCTCTTTCATAAGCTCTTCTTGCTAATTTTTCTACACAATCCCACATATGGAACCCTGCAACTCTTAACACGTCAACTGGAATTAATTGGTTAATTATGTAGTCCTGGTCTGGATAGGGATAAGTTCCGTCATCTCTTTTTGTTCTATGCTCTTTAGAATCAAGGCCAACTCTGATTATTTTATCGGTTTGATGCAGTTTAATTACATCTGAAACTTGGCAATCTTCTAAAACTGCATATACAATAGAGAATCCATTTTTTCTATATCTATGGTGGATGCAAGAGTTAAGTTTTTCTGAATAGACTGGCTTGAAAGAGTCTGCTTTATCTTTTTTTGCCTCTTTTATTAATGCATTCTTTTCTATTTCTGTTTTTGCAGATTGCATTTTGTATAAGAAATATGCATATTTTTCTTCTTCGTTTGCGTCTTCGAAAAAAACAGAGCCGTGCTCAATTTCTTGATTAAATATTTCAGATTGAGGATATAAAAAAACAAATGTCTTATTTACCATATAATTCTTGAAAGTAATAGCTTTTTATTCTTTTCTCTTAGAATTTAATATCCGTAATTATAGTGCATAGGCATTGGATAATAGTTGTAACTTGGGTAGTTGTAGCTGTATGAGTAAGTTGGGTAATATGAGGAGTATCCAGATGAGTAAAATGGACTGTATCCGTAGCTAAATGAGCTGTAATGGTATGGTGTTGGTTCTACGCGGACTGTTCTTATTAATGTGGTTCTTCTTTCATATCCATCGTATCCTAACTGCCTGTAAGATGTTGTTCTTTGAACGTTTTTGTAATAATTTGGACTATCTTGGTAATAATACCCATAAGCTGATGCTACACTTAAAGTCAGGATTAAAAATAAGGCTGTTAAGCCAAGCAAGGC
>CAYNKB010000050.1:0-5758 GCA_964397725.1 Candidatus Woesearchaeota archaeon
GATTCTCTCTTTCAATAGAATCCATAGCACTGTCCACAATTTTACCAATAGTTGGCTGCTTTGCATTTTTTTGTAAATAATTCCATCTAGATTCTGGAGGAACCCAAAAAACATTTCTAGCCTTGTATTCATCTATTTCTTCTGGATCGCTTTCCGAATCCTTGCTTATCTCTGCATGAGTTTCTTCAAAAGAATCAGAGATATATTTTAAGAAAATAAGCCCTAAAGCAACATGCTTGTATTCTGCAGCATCCATATTACTTCTCATCTTATCTGCTGCTGCCCAGAGCTTCTTTTCAAAGCCTAGATTGCCCCCATTCGAGGAATTACTCAGAGCCATACAAAATCAATAAAATCCAACCTTAAAAACCCTTTTGAAAGAGAAGAACTTTATTCTAAGTTTTTAGCCTTATTCCTGACCTGCTTATTGAACAATTTCCAAATCTTATCTGAGATATCTTTAGGAACTGCGATAAGCTTTCTATTTGCAAGCTTCTCAAGCTTTTCTCCCAAAGCCATGATGGCAGTTTCATTGCCGAGCTTGACCTGCTCTTTTGATTCTTCTACGATTATATCCCAATTTATGCGGCTTTTATTGGCAATAGAAACAATATCATCTAAATCCTTCTCCCTTGAGGTTGCACTCTTCATGATAAGAATATCGCTTGGATCTGCTATCCTTATGATAAGATTGCCAAATTCGTGAATCTGCTTCGCTCTTTCTTGCATACCTGCCGAGAAATTAGAAGTAATTACTTTAAATAAAAATAAATCTAATCGTACATCTGAAAGCACAACCATTTCAGGAGCATTATCTCTTTTTCCATATACAATTTTAGCAGAGGATTCCTTAAAGTCCAATGATTTTGCAGTTTCTTTGAATACTTTTCTATCTTCGGCACTGGAAAAAATAAGATCGACATCAAGCGTGTTTTCTTTTAAACCTAAGAACATCATGGCAGTGCCGCCGATTGCATACGCCTCTATCTTTCGCGGCAATTTCTTAGCTATGCGCATAAACAAATTTTGCTGCTCCACTATATCAATCATTAACTAAATTCCCCCTTATAGCTTGTTAAATCAGAATAATTGAGAGGAATATAAACTTTCCATTTTTTCTCAGTATCTTTAAAATCATCTGAATCAAATACTTTGAGAATATACCTATACTTATGTGATTTTTTTGGTGTTGCAAGCGTTTTGAATCTTTGAGGCATTCGCCTCACCTTTGGAACAACTAGTCTAGAAATGTCATATAGGGCAGCAACTTCTCGAACTAAATTTTTCTCTTTTGCTCGTTTGTATAATTCACTCCAGTTTCTTACTTTTCTAAATAGGGCTAAAGAGGCGATAATATATCGTATGCTTCTGCTGTTTACAGCATAAATTAATGTTTCTTCAATGCTTGGTTCTCTGCCGTAGATTTTATGGATTTCTGCAGCAAGCAATTTTAAAGGAGAGTATCGATTAAGAATATCTATATAACTTGTTCCGCCCAGTGCATTCTGAGGAGAAATATGATAGACACGCGTTTTATCAGATTGATATTTTGTTTCAACAAAACCTTTTTTCCTCAATTTATAAACAATGTAAATTGCTTTAGTTCTATCTACATTCAAGGCACTTTCTATCATTTTAAGGGTGTTAAGCCCTTTCAATTCCTGTGCTAATTCTAGCAGGTTACTTTTAGTCATTATCATTATTAAATGTATGAGAACTAATATATAAACCTTCCTATTAATATACACTATTATTAAATGTATGGTTAATAATATATAAACAAAGTCTTAAGTTTTGACATATTAACGCTTTTAAAGGCATAATTCAAGAGGTTCAAAAGAGATTTATGGGTAAAGCATACGAAAAAAGAACTACCTAAAAGCAGCCTTGACTTTCCTGCTAAACAAAAGATACCCGCCGATTAAGGCGCTTATTACTATTGTAATAACATCAAAGCTGAATATGGATGTGATAAGGCCAATCGCCATGAAAATTATTGTCAAAACTCTTGCCCACTGCCTTCCTTTCCAGAGCCCGCGTCCTACAAAAATATCCAAAATACCGAAAGCTATGAAGAGCAATCCGACTACTGCCAAAGAGCCGAGTATTATTGGGACAAACAAAGAGTCAATCTGATTTCTTTCTGCGCTGTACTGAAGAAGTGTTTCAACGCCAACTGCGGAGAATATCGTGCTTCCGAAAACTCCTCCTAAGAACAAAAGTATTCCTATGAGAATTGTGAAAACTGCAACCAAGAAATAAAGAAGGGCTATGGCTTTTACAAATCCTGGAACTCTACTTGACTTTGTATTAACAACTCTGTAGCTTCTTGAATTTGATTTAACTCCTGATTTTCTTTTAGGTGAAGATTTAGCTTTTCTTTTCACTCTCTTTTTTGCCATAAGTGATTTAGGAAATTTAGATATTTAAATGTAACTGAAAATTAGATGTGAAATTATTGATTCAATTTTCCTTTTAAAATTATATTTAACTCTTTAATCAAATTTTTCGAGTCTACAATGGATTTCTTAGCTATTTCAAATTCCATTTCTTTTCCGTAATAAACTATCGAATTTCTCTTATACCTTAAATCATCAAAAATATTAAACAAATCATTCCTTTTTAGCTTGTCCCTTAAATAATATCCTAAACAAATATGATTTGAGACTTTATATCCATAATTTATTATTAAAGCATGCAATATCTCAATTGCAGATGTATAAAACCCCTCAAAAATATAGCTTGCAGATTCAGGATTAATTTCTTGTTTTTCCAAGAATTTGATTCTCCCTGCTGATATTTTTTATAAAGATTCTGACTTTTTAATATCTCTGCTTACACTCAATGCAGAATTTTCTGAAATGCACTCATCCCAATTAGCTTCGTTCATTTAAATGCCTCTATAAAACCATTTAATAGAATACCATTAATAATATTATTTGCCAAATCAATATTTTTTACTTCACTGATTTTTTTATGGCGGAAAATTTGTATTTTTCTTTTTAAAATCTTTTCAAAATATTCTAATTTAATTTCTTTTTTTGAAGGTGTTTCTATGTATAAATCGATATCACTATCTTCAACATCTTCTCCCTTAGAATATGAACCAAAAACTATAATTACAGGGTTGCTTAACTCCGTTATCAGAAAATCAATCAGCCCGGAAGAATATAAATTTTCAATATTAAATAATTTCTTTTCTAATAAAAAATTCTTTGAACTTCTGTCTCCAGAATAAAAAACAACGTTTCCTGTTTCTGATTTTCTTAATATTTCCTCTTTCTCGAGTTCCTTCACATACCTTATTGCAGAGGGAAGGGGAATTTTAAGCTCTCTTTCTATTTGTCTCACCCTTAGTTTTATTGTTGGACTTATAAAAAAGTATTTTCTAACTTTATCTTTGATATTTTTTGATTTCATTTGATATTATTAATTATCAGTTGATATTTAAAGTTATCGTTTATTGAAAAGAGTTATGATTGAGAAGTTTGGAGAGTCAAATTATTAATCGTCCTGCTCGATTCTAGGGGCGAGGACAAAAGACAAGATGACATTTCCTGTTGTGAAATCAAGGCGCATTGGATGATTGTCTGAAAATGAAAGAGTCGCGCGGGAGGAAATCTTTGCCCCTTTTGCAAATTTGTTCAGGTATTCCAAGGAAAAACGGGCTGTTGAATTTCCTGAATGAATTTCCAGTTCGTCAGAAGAAAATTCTGCTCTTGCGGAATTTAATCCGGAGGCTTCAACAATAAATTTATTCGGCTCAGCGATAAATGTGCATGCGTCCGAAACTATAAGAGAATCTTCTATCACTTCAACAAATGTATCTGCATTCATCTTGACAACGGAGTTAAACTCCCATTCAGGAAGATTTTTTTCATCAACATCGATTTCTATAAGAGCCAAAGAAAATTCTCTTTTTATTCTGTCTTGGATTCCTATTTTTAATTTGTTTTCTTCTCTTCCTAAAGTCAAAAATGAGCCGGGCTTGCATCTTCTTAAAATCTGCTTTAAATTATCCAAGTTTATGCCTAAAACTTCATCTTTCTCAAGCTCGTACTCTGTGAATAAGTCAGAAGGAATCTTAAAATAAGCCATGGCAACATTAGCAGGGTCTATTGCAGTTAAAGTCAATCCTTCTTTTGTTACTTTTAGCTTTACTTCGGTTACAAGCTCAGAAATAATAGAAATTATATCCGAAAGAATCTTCGTAGACTCCAGTTTTAGGTGCATTTTTTTAACTATGTTAGGGAGCTTATAAAGATTGTTGTAATTAAATTATTTGTTAGGCTGTTGTTAAGAAGAATACTCTAAAACCGATGGGCGAGGTCTTGACATATAGGCTTTACTTGACTCAGATAACTGTTGCGCCAAATGACTTCTTAAGACAGCTCCTAGAAGAGGAAAGCCTCCGATAAATATAGATGCGGGATGATATCGAAAATGTTTGCCAGTTTGCTGCGTCCAACCATATGGTTGTGGAAGAGGTTCTGCATTTGACAAAAACCTCTTTATTTCTCTCTTTGACCCATCCCAAAAGACTTGTGTTGTTAGTTTTTCTGGATTGCTACGATCCTTGCAGTCTAGACTAGGGAGTAGAATAAAATTAGCATGTGTTGAAGCAGAAAAGTGTGTGTGGATATCTCCCCCCTCTACTCTAACTTCTTCGGCACACGACTCGGCTATTAAAAAAAGAGGATTATAAAAATTAGTATTTGTGTCTCTTAAAGCTAATAATGCAGTGCCCTTAACTATCTGGTTATGCAAAGAATCACTGGATTCACTGAAATCCATCATAAATCTTTTTATATGTGAATCATAAATATGTTCTGTAGACATAACCTCTGGAGTTCGAACAATATCTATAAGTGTGCTCATAAATTTTTTTAAGACTCTGAGTTAATAAAGATTATTGTAATCCAAGAACACAACAAACAATAAATAAGGATATTCCGTCCTGAAAACATGGGAGGAAAAGAGGAAAGAATAAGGGCAATAACAAAGCTGTATTACTCAAATCCTAGAGTGCAAAAGGCTATTTTGGAGTTTGCAAAAAGCAGAGAGGTTGTTCCTAGGTATTATGAAGGATTTGGGAAAAGACCAGATACATTGCAATATCCTTCTGACATAATGGGCTTGGTAAATAAAGGAGCCACGAGTTTTCATAGTTCAGAGGAGATATGGGAAGACCCTCTGAAAATTAATTCTGATATGACTCCTAAGGAAATGAATGAGATAAGAAAGTCATGGGATTTGCTGATTGATATAGACTCTCCGTTTTTAGATTATTCAAAAATTGCAGCTAAATTGCTTCTTGCTGCTTTGGAAAAACATGGTGTTAAAAATTATGGAGTGAAGTTCAGTGGAAGCAAAGGATTTCATATTATAATTTCAGGAAAGGCATTTCCAGAAGAATACGGAGGGGAAAAGTCAAAAGACATGTTTCCGGAATGGCCGAGGGCAATATGTGGATATTTGATGGATTACATAAAAAGAGATTATAATAAAGAAGTTGGGGATATGCTTACGGACTTTGAAGCTTTAAAGACAAGAACAAAATTAACCAAGGATGATTTAATGCAGGTGCATTGCCTGAATTGCAACAAGGCTGCAAAGAAAGGATTTGTTATTAAATTAAAATGCGATAATTGCGGGATGGAAGCAGAAAGAAAGAATGCAAAGATGAGCAAAAGAAGATTAAAATGCCTAAGAGCTGACTGCGCAGGAATATTAGAAGAAATTGACAAGAGAGATTATT
>CAYNKB010000051.1:0-5564 GCA_964397725.1 Candidatus Woesearchaeota archaeon
AAAAAACATTAACAAATATTAAGCTTAACTGTACCATCCACAAAACCCCTTGCTCTCTCCAAGGCATTCTCAGAAACACCACTTAAATGTGTTGCACCTTCACATTCGCCCAAAAACTCAAGAACCTCTGACAAATCTTTAAGGTGATATTGTCTTTCTTCTGTTCTGCCTAAAATTCTGGGCTTTCTATAGTGCGTTGCAACAATTCTTCCATCAGCAGTAATATGAGCTTTACTAATATCTGCCGAACTCCCATGAACGGGCAGTCTAAGAATACCTTCAGATTTCATATATTCAGAGAGCTGATCTACCAAATCAAAATAACCCTGTAATCTCTTTTGGGATCCCTCTATCCCAGACTTCTTGCATGCTGCCCTATATTCCCTTTCGTTAGCAGCCAACCTGGCAAATTGATTTCCTTGATCCATAAAAAAGTCAAAAGAAAGCCATATATAAACTTTATTGTGCTTCATTATATTGGTCTCTCTTAACATTTATAAACATCCAGAGATAAATTGTTGTATGAAAAAAGATGCTGGTTTTAGCGTAACTCCATGGGAGGTTTATGGGTCGGTTGATTATGAAAAATTGATTAAAGAATTCGGAACTTCAAAAATATCAGAAGAAATTTACAAAAAACTGGAGAAAGCACACCCATTATTAAGAAGAAAAATATACTTCTCTCATAGAGACTTTGATAAATGGCTTTCTGAGCATGAGAAAGGAAAAAGGATTTCAGTCCTCACTGGACGCGGTCCAAGTGAAAAAATGCACCTCGGACACTTAGTGCCCTTTCTCGTGGCCAAATCTTTGCAGGATTTATTCGGATGCGAAGTCTTTATCCCTATATCAGATGATGAAAAGTTCTATGTAAAAGAAAACCTGTCTTTTGAAGATTCAATAAAATTTGCAGAAGACAATATCATAGATATAATTGCCCTCGGCTTCAATCCAAAAAAAACATTTATTTTTGAAGATTTCGTCTACACGGATATTTACAAATACGCGGCAAGAATAGCAAAAAAAATAACATACTCAACAGCAAAAGCAGCCTTCGGCTTAACACCTTCCCAAAATATAGGATGGAGCTTTTATCCTGCAGTTCAGGCAGCACACATTTTGTTTCCGCAATTTATCCACGGCCCGCACATGACTCTTGTTCCTGTAGCAATAGACCAGGATCCTTTCATAAGATTAACAAGAGATATAGCCGAAAACAAAGAATTTAAGTTTGAAAAGCCGGCGGCACTGCACGCACAATTCATACCTTCACTGCACGGAGGGGCAAAAATGTCATCTTCCGGAGAGGGAGTTATACTCCTTTCAGATTCTCCAAAGGAAGTAGAAACGAAAATTAAGAAATACGCTTTCTCTGGAGGCAGAGATACATTAGAAGAGCATAGAAAAAAGGGCGGAAATCCAGAAATTGATGTTTCATTCCAATATCTTAAAATGTTCTTCGAACCTGACGATAAAAAACTTCAAAAAATACACGATGATTATAAATCAGGAAAACTATTGACATCTGAATTAAAGCAAATAACTATAGATAAAATAAATGCCTTTCTAAAAGAGCATCAAAAGAACCGCGAAAAAGCCAAGAAACAATTGGATAAATTTTTATTTAAAGGCTAATTACCATCTAACTTTTAAGCCTCTTGAGTCAATATGAGTAAAAGAACTATACTTTCCTAATCCTCCTCTATCTCCCCAATATTCATCCAATGTATCATAAACACTTCCAGAATCTATTCCTCTAACAGCAAAATCAACGGCTCTCCCCTTCAAATGTTGGCTGTTATATACTCCACCAACGTTCCTGTTGGAAACAGGATCTCTATACCAAGAAGTAACACTTATAGGTTTATCTCCAAGATAACTTCTTATTTCCTGCATAAATTTAGCAGCATTTATAATTTCATCAACTATTTCTTCACTATCAGGTATTCTTGTTCCATTTTTCGTAGCCTCAGCCCAGCTAAAATTTCCACCTGGGAGGATTTTGTCACCTAATCCAACACATCCGACTTTTGGCAAAATTATTTTATCATCTGCTTTAGCAATTGTTGGATTAGTTAAAACAAATATTTCTGCTCCTAATGCAATAGCTGCCTTCAAAATATCTCTTCTTGATGTTTTAAATTCCATATTTCTTTTCCTCGCATTTTTCCAACCTTTCAATCTCTTTTAAATTCTCTGAAGTTCCTTCATAAGGCGCAAGTATAACTTTTGGTTCATAAGGTTTCACTTCTTGAACAAAATTCTCAGGAACAAAAGTATCTCCAACCTTTCCTTCCAATCCTTGAAGCATATCGTTCATAACTCTAATGCTTTGCTCTTCAATCTGCTCTATTTGCTCAGGTGTATAATCTCTCTCTTCTGGAACTCTCTCTATTTTAGGCTCATTTCTGCTGTCCATATAATTCTGAACAACAGCAACAGTTAAACCTAATCCAATTATAGTAGACAAAAGGCCGTACTTTACTCTTCCACTTACAATATCTCTTCCTTTATTCATACAAATCCCCTCAAAAACCTCTATTTAAACCTTTGCCTTGTTCACAGGAGCAGTAGTAACATTCCTGGGTTTTATGACTTCCACAATTACATCTCCACGGGAAATAATCTGATTCAAAGTCACGGGCTCTGATCTTGCCCCTATTTGCTCCGCAAATCTCATATCATTCCTTATATCTTCCCCGAGAAAAACGGCTGCATGGGTATAAGGAACAGCACTTCCGATTTCATCCAAATAATCCTTATAATTGCTGGCTCTTCTTCTTATTCCGGCTAAATCTCCGGGATTTATTTCCCCTTTCCAATATTGCTTCTCAAAGTCCACAACAGGATAAGTTTCATTATGGTACCTCAAATTCCAGGCATCTCCTGCGTTAAATTCCTTTCCAAATAAGTCAAAAGAAACCAGCCTTGCATATCTTGCACAATTTAGATTGGGAACAACACCCAACTTATAGACAGGAACTTCTAAAACTTGCCAATCAGCCATCCTAACCAAATTAACATAATCCAGCTCATTATCTTCAACTTCCATTCTTGTAACAGCATGATTTCTCATAAAATTAAGCTGAAAATTGTCTATTTAAATCTTCATTAACATTTATATATTAAAAATCTCTAATGAGACTATGAAAATAATAACTCTTCACTGCGACTATATAAAATTCAAGCCGTTGAAAAAAGCACTCAAAAACGCAGAAGAGCTAAAGTCCTCTGATGAAACCCAAGTTAAAGAGCCTCTAGTTGTCCTTACAGCAGTTGAAAAAGGAGATACAGATAAAGAAGTAAAGAATCTTGTTGAATCCGTGGTTAAGACAGCGAAAGAAGTAAAAGCAAAACACATCGTTCTTTATCCTTATGCCCATCTGTCTTCAAATCTTTCCGACCCAAAAACTGCCTTGGAATATATGCAGGAAGCTGAAAACTGCCTGTCAACTGAAGGCTTCAAAGTAACACGCGCCCCTTTCGGGCACTACAAATCTTTTGAATTGAAATGCAAAGGCCACCCTCTTTCCGAATTGTCAAAGCAATTCTCTCCAGCAGAAAACAAAGGAAGTAAACCCAAAGAAGAAACCTTCGAGCCCTCGCAGTTGCTAAAAGAAATATCGCGTTCAAAATTAGATACTTCAAAATTGAAAGACAACGACCATAGAATTCTCGGGCAGAAACTTGACTTATTCTCCTTCAACGAAATTTCCCCTGGGCAGATATTCTGGCACAGAAATGGGCTGGTTATTTACAACAATCTCGTTGAATTTATAAGATCCCTAATAACTCCCCTAAACTATCAGGAAATATCAACTCCCCAAATATTGGAAAACAAATTATGGAAAGTCTCCGGACACTGGAATCACTACAAAGAAAATATGTTTATAACAGATTATGAATCCCGCGACTTCGGAGTTAAGCCGATGAATTGCCCGGGCTCAATGCTTGTCTATAAAACCAAAACGCGTTCATACAAAGACCTTCCTTTAAAACTCGCTGAATTCGGCGTTGTCCATAGAAAAGAGCTTTCCGGCGTTCTTGCTGGATTATTCAGAGTCGTCAAGTTCACTCAGGATGATGCACACATATTCTGCACTGAAGAGCAGATTGAGTCAGAAGTTTTGGAAATCCTAAATTTAGTAAAAAAAGTCTACAAAGATACATTTAATTTTGATTACAGCCTTGAGTTGTCAACGCGTCCTGAAAAATTTCTCGGAGACAGGAAGTCCTGGGACTTGGCTGAAAAAGCTCTGGAAAACTCCCTAAAAAAATCAAAGGCAAAATACAAGATTAACAAAGGCGACGGCGCATTCTACGGCCCCAAGGTTGATATTCATATTAAAGATTCTCTTGGAAGGTCATGGCAGTGCGCAACAATTCAATTGGATATGCAGATGCCCCAAAGATTTGAAATTTCCTATATCGGAAAAGACAACAAGCCTCACACTCCGGTAGTTATTCATCGGGCAATATTTGGCTCCGTAGAGAGGTTCATTGGAATTCTTCTTGAACACTTAAATGGAAATCTTCCTCTGTGGCTCTCCCCAACTCAAGCCCGCATTATTAACTTCACTGACAGAAATGAAAAATATTCTCAAAAAATCCTTAATGATATAAAATCACAAATTCCAGGATTAAGAATAGATTCAGATTTTAGAAGCACAATAATAAATGAAAAGGTGCGTGACGCTGAAATGCTGAAAATAAATTATATCATAGTTATAGGAGAAAAAGAAGAAAGCTCAAAAACTCTCGCAGTCCGTCAAAACGGCAAGCCCAAATTCGGAGTTAAAATTCAGGATTTTGTAAAAGAAATCAAGGATAAAATTGAAAATAGAAATTAAAGCCCAAGACCTGAAACACTTCTTTGCGCACTATATTGTTTATTTCCTTTTCCAGACTTTCCACCATTAGAATTCTTTCCTCTTGATCCATCCCCTGCAGGATTAATAAAAACTATCTTCCCTCCAGGAACTATGCCTCTATCCTTAGCGAAAGTGTCTAGCAGATTAATTCTTGCCTGAGCCCTCTTAGTTCTATCAACAATATCTTGCTGATAAATAGGTAATTGCCTATAAATTTCAGCATAATGATCTGCGACACCCGTTACAGCTTTGTACTGGGTTCTATTATCTACTCTTGTCATTTCCAGCTTTAACAATCTCCCTTTTTAAAACTTTACAAAAGTAATTATCCATCTTTCTTTATTTTATTTAGGACATCCATCCTGTTTTCCTCTACAATTTGCTCATTTGTTTTTTCAGGAACATCTTTAACACCAAAAATGGCATTATTTCCTTCTATTTCTCTGATTAAACATATCAAATTATGTACCGCTCTACCTCTTTTTACACTATAAAACATCGGTAAATAAAGCCTATTAACAAGATACTTCTTTCCAGATAAGTCTGTAACTCCAAAATACTTTTCCATTCTAGCCTCGGGACCTTCCATAAAAACTACCCAATATTTCTGTATTTAAACCTATCAACTAAAAACTTATTGTGTAGCCCAGAGACATATGTCATGGGCTACCGAAAATTAGTTCTGCGATAATT
>CAYNKB010000052.1:0-5433 GCA_964397725.1 Candidatus Woesearchaeota archaeon
ACATTCCAAACATCCATAAACTCCCACACACAATATTGCTTTTAAAGATTTATATAAAAAACACCCACATCGTTTAACTCTAAGCTAAGCCCGTCTGCACTTTACTGCACATTCTTATGATAAATATGCAGAAAAAGCAAAATATCCCTGCTCTTATCATATATATAAGACAATCTGAAAGGTTTGATATAAACCTCTCGAGTTCCCTTCCTGTCAAATCTCATAGGTTTTCCTATTTCAGGATCCTGAATTATTTTTATAATCAATTTTTCAACCCTATCAAGAAGAGATTTGTCCATCTTCCTTAATTGTTTAAGAAAATTCTCTGTTCTTATAACTTCTTTTACCATATTTTATTTAAGGCTTCTGATTTCCTTAAGAAAATCTTGGGGGGACATTCTTTTAAACTTTCCATGCCGTATCTCTTTCAAAGCCTTTTCAGTTCTCTTTGCAAATTCTAAATCTTCCTCTAAATTCTTGTCAAACTTATCAGCTTTCTTTAAGATTATTTGGTCAGCATTCCTAATTACTACCAACTTGTCTCCATCAAGAATATCTTTTCTAAGCTCTTGAGGTATTACAACCTGCCCCTTTGAACTCATCTTTGTTATATCTATCTGACTCATAGTAAGACTATTCTTACTGAATATATAAATCTTTCTCTCAAGCATAATAAACGCCTGCACAATTAATTAATACCAAAAATTAACTTCCTTGCATCTTTATTCAATTCTCTTTTATTATTTCAAACAATTTAGTAGAAATGTTGGTTAAAATATTTTGATTAACTTTTCCTATTTTCTTTATAATCAAATCCCTTTCTACCTTTAGGACATTCTCAGCTTTTATACAGCAAACCGTAGATAACTTCCCATCTTCTAAATCCTTATTGGTTAAGCTAATAGTGTATTTGTCTTTTGAAATATTAGAGGTTACTCCAATAACAAGAGCATCATCAGAATGCTTATTAAATTCGTTATTGCTAATAACTATTACCGGTCTGACTTTCCTTCCAGATTGATCAGAAAAAGGAAACGGAACTAATAATAAGTCTCTTTGTTCTATCATAAGTATTTACTCCACACTTCATCATCACTTTTATTGTCCCACATATCTTTTAAAGATTTTTCAGCCAAAATCATCCATCCAATTTTCTCCTTTTTATTTCTGTCTAATTTATCCATAATTAAGTGCCTTATAAATTCAGATTTAGAAGGATAGTTTTTCTTTTTAATAAATTGCTCTAATTCCTTTGCCTCTTCTTCTGGCAACTTTATTGTTATTGTTTTCATAGTAATCCACAGGGATTACCTACTTATATATTTTTCTATTATAATAAATGAATAACTAAATTCTTGTAATTTATAGGTTACAGAACTACGATTTTAGGCAAGTATTGTGACTCTTAGGATAAACGCCCACACCAGGAATACCTGAGTGAAAACCTCACGAAGGTTGCCACGGAAATTTGTTCTGTGAGCACTCGATTCCTGAAAACGCCCACACCAGGAATCGAACCTGGAAATCCCGAAGGAAATACGCTCTCCAAGCGTACGCATTACCATTGTGCCATGTGGGCTTAAAGTGAGTAGAAAAGATTAGCTTTTAAGGGTTTTGCTACACAACAACTATCCTTAAATAATAATATTCTCAAATAAAAACATGCAATTCAAGCCACTTTATTTACAGGACAGAATAAACAAAATAGATCCATCAAATCCAGAATTTAAAAAGAACAAGCTAAACATAGTAAATCCAAATGGAACAGCAGGAATAGTGACTTTATGGAGAGAGCCCGAAACAGTTTGGAAAGCCCTCTTAAAATCATTCCCGAATTTATTTCAAAAAGACTCTCCATTAGTTGCCTTAACAAGTCTCTACGGCAATGGACTTCCTCAAATGTTGGCTAATCTTGCTTACAATCCACAAATCCAATATCTTGCAGTCACAGGAAACGATACTCCTGTGGTTCCTAGCTTTTCTTATTTGGATGGATTCTTAAAAGGAAGAACAACAGAAGAAAAAATAGGGGGAATACCTATGATAAAAATAAATGATACTTCCTTTGCGATGGACGCACAACTATCACCTAAAATGCTCTCTCATCTAAGAACAGAAAGATTCAAACCATCAGAATTAGAAAGAATAGCAGAATTCATATCACAAAAACCACACACTCAAAAGTCAGAATCAGAAAGACTAGAAATAAAATTAATAGAGCCGGAATTCAAAGATTTTCCATCAGATATAACCAACCATAATATTTCTGCACAAACTCCAATTGATGCCTGGATGCAAGTAATGTATACAATAGACAGGTTTGGAGCAACAATAAGTCTTCCAAAAGGAGAAAGAAGAGCTTTATTTAACCTGGATGTAAGCATTACTAACCCTGGCTTTGAACCTGAAGAAGAACTAATCGCTCTTGGCTTTAACCCCCAAGAATTAAGAGATTATCAAAAGGATATTTTATCAGGAGATCTCGCAGAAGGAACATCTTATACATACGGAAATAGACTACGTGCGTATTGGGGTGCAGATACATTAAAGTATATTGCAGAACAACTCCAAAAAGACAAATTAGATAGATATCAACTTGTTTCTCTTTGGGATACTGGCCACGACCTTCTCCAAGATAAAGGGCACCCCTGCTTTACAGATGCATATTTCACAACAACACCAAATGGAAAGTTAATGATGACATCAAGTTTCAGAACACACAATGCAACAGCAGCATATCTCACAAACCTCTACGGCTTGAGAGCCATTCAAGAAGAAGTTTCAAGAATGGCTGGCCTACAACCTGGACAACTAAACGTCAGAAGTCGCTGGATAGGAATAGACCCTTCAAATTCTAAAACAGCAGCAACACTAGCAAAAATAAAAGAAATGAGAAAAGTCCCAATAAATGTTCACGACCCAAGAGGATATTTTATAATATACTCCAAAGAAAGAGAGATAGTTGCAGAACACTATTCTCCAGATGCTCAAAAACTTGGAGAATACAGGGGGAAAACAGCAAAAGAATTAAAAGACCAACTAAGACAAACCTCAGCAGTTTCAAATCCTGATCATGCAATGTGGATAGGGTACGAATTAGCAAAGGCGCATTATGAAATTCACAAAGAAATCCCTGAGATGTAAGATGATATATACGTTAAAGAAAAACAATCTTTAAATACATCACAAATTTCTCAAAAAGATGTTTAAAAGAGAAGAGGTAAAAGCAATAGGTTTTGATCTCGACGGAACATTATACGCCCCAAGTGAAGAAATAAACGACAGAGTGCGAACCCAAATAGCTAGAAAAATACTAGAAAAATCTCCATTTTTAGAAACAATAGACCGAGCAAGACAATATTTTGAAAGCCGCTACCAAGAAATTCAGAGTGGATCAAAAGTTCTTTCTGAAGTCGGCTACAAAGATCCGTCAATAATAATAGACGAATGCCTTGCAAAAGCGGATGTTCTAGATCTCATAAAAGAAGATAGAAGATTAGCCAAATTTCTCGCACAATTAAGAGAGAATAACTTCGTTTATCTTCTAACACACACTCCAAGAGAACTTGGAGTAAAGAAACTTCAAAGATTAGGTATAATTCCAGAATTATTTGACAGGCAAATATACAGCGATACAATAAATACTGACAGACTAGAAGGAAAACCCTTTCAATATGCAATAGACGAATCTGGAATACCTCCCAAAAATCATGTTTATATCGGGGACAGAAAACAAAGCGATATTATTCCAGCAAACCGATTAGGAATGCAGACAATAGCAGTTTGGTCTAAAATTCCAGAAGCTACTTTATCTTTACCAACAATTCACGATATAGAAGGAGTCTTTGCATGAGCGAAAAGAAAGTTAAAGCAATACAAATATTAAAAGAAATTCCTTTCTTCGGAGAAGGTGATACTTTAGAAAGCAGATTAAGAAAAGTTTCTTTGAGAGGTTTTCCCCATGTTAAAATCTACGAGAAAGCAAAGTTTGAAGAAATATTCCTCACCCCTGAACAAATTAGAACACAACTGCACACACCACAGCCAAATGTTTATCAAAATGAGCTAACGAAAGTAGAAAACTTAGCTGAATTATTCCAACAAAAAGGAATTGACATAACAAATCTGGATAGAGCTTATGATTATTTGGCATTTCTAGATTCGGGTGAACAAACTCAATGGACTATTCTCCCGCCAATTGTAGAAAGAATGATAATTCCTAGAAAAAACGGAAGAATGAATTATGAACCACTCATAGGAGAAGAACTGGCCAGACACCTGCAATCTCAAAATCTTGGAATAAATCCAAACCTTAACAAACTGAAGCACACAAGTGACTCAGAGATATTTGACTTAATTAATGATGGATCTCATAGAATACATTTTGGTTTTCTAAACAATGGAATTAAAGTAGTAAGAATCTCACAAATAACTGAAGGATTCCCATATTATGCTGCACCTCAGCCATATTTGTCTATAAAAATAATGCCAGAAGCAAACGAGATTACTACTGCAATGAAAGTTCATATCGTAGAGTCTCCTGGGCAAAAAGCATTATACAGGCTTTTCCCGTCCGGAGGAATAATGTCTGGAGAAGTCAGGCCTCCAACAAAGGGAGAAATCTTTCATTAAATAATTCCCAGTTTCTTAAACCATCTTTTCCACGAGTCTTCCAACTCAAGATTCTTTATCTCTTCCTTGCTGTACCATTCTATTTTCTTAGCTTCTCCATTCTTTTTTATATCCCCTGAAACCTTGCACTCATAAACATACCAATAATGATCCTTTGCATTTTTATTGCAAAGATTATCTATTAACTCTTCTTCTCCAACCAGCTTAAAATTCTTTATATCCATCCCGCATTCCTCTTTAACCTCTCTTTTCAACGCCTCTTCTTCACTCTCATCTTCATCAACGTGGCCGGCAACACACGCAAAACCAAAAGGTTTATTCGCCCTGTCAATTAAAAGAAATTTCCCGTCTTTCTTAATAACAGCTCCAACAGTATAATGCAGAGTTCTTCCCTTGGAAGAAACCCCATCTTTAAAAGAAGCCATTTTATTCTTTCATCTCAATCTTTATTTGAACTGATCTTGGAATCTGCAATTTCATAATTGGATGCAAAATTCTGTCCTCTGCAGGAATATCTAAAATTCTTCTATGAACTCTCATTTCAAATCTGTCAAAAGTAGCTGTCCCGTCCCCGCACGGGCTTTTTCTTGTTGTGACTTTTAATCTTCTTGTAGGCAAAGGTATCGGCCCCCTCATAACAACTCCAGCTCTTGCTGTGATTTCCTTCACGGAATCAATGACGTTATTCAAAGCTGAAATGTCAATGCTGCTCAGCTTTATTCTGACCTTAGCCATCTTTTCTTGAGCAAAAATTGGTTTTTAAACCTTCTGCTTATAAAAACAGAATGGTAGTAAGAATTT
>CAYNKB010000053.1:0-5430 GCA_964397725.1 Candidatus Woesearchaeota archaeon
TGCCGTAATTCATTCATTGGCTTGAAAGCCAAGGATTTCTTACGGAAGGATTAATTAGTAATAGAACTGTTTTTTATTAGAAATACTTTATTTTCATTCATATCAAAGTTAGCAATTCCCAAATTATATCCTGTCCTAAAAACAACCACAAGATTATCAAACCTTTCTATATCTGGGTATGAAGATAAAACCTTAGCATTTATTAAATTATATTTCTCTTCTTTGATATTTTTGTCATTATACGTAGAATATTTTAAATATCCGGAAATAATCAAATTTTTTGTTGTTTCTGTTTGACCATTAGACAAGTAAGTATTCCATTGTGTTTGAATGCCCACATTTGAAATATCAAAATTCTTTTCTAAATCTCCCTTTAATTCAGTCATAGCATTAAAGTCCACACCTGAAATAAGAGTACTACTCATCAATAATTTTGGAACAATTATTATTAAAAGAGAAATTATCAGAAACAAAATTAATATAATAATAAATGCAAGTTTATGATTCTTAAATGCCTCGGTAAATGAGTCTAATTTGGGAACACGAATTTCTTTGACATTGTTGTTTTTTATAACCACCGTTTTTGTTAAATAATCATGTAATCCTCTTTTGTCTTTAGTAAATATAATTAATCCAAAGATTCCAAGAAATAAAAAGATAGCCAGCATAGTAAATATTGTTGTTATAAAGTTATATTCTCTAGCTAAAGAGTAAACACTTTGTCCTATTCCTGATGAGAATATTACCAAGCCAATTATAGTATATCTAAAGAATGATTGAAATAATGTCAAAAATTTACCTTTCTCATGAACTACTCTTATCTTCAATAATTTCTTTCCGATAGTCTGACCTTTCCCAAGACTACTATTAAAAATAACAAAATAAATTCCAATTGCTATAAATCCAATATACCATAAATTTTCACCTAAATTTAAGAAAATATCTTTTAAAAGAAAGGATAACAAAAGCATAGCAATTCCTATGATTATACTATCAATAACAAAGGCAGCAATTCGCCTCCAAAAACCAGCATAAATTGAATCCCCTTTCATTATTTATAGAGAATTACCCCTTTTAAAAAGATTATTCTTTGTAAAATTGCCTGATTATACTTATACTTCGGAGTGTCCCTCAAATTTCCCCTTTTGGGATTGCATCTCGTGGGGGCGTCCAACTTCAAGTTAAAGAAATCAATAAACCTTGTAAGAAAGTTTTTATTAAAATCAAAATAAATTATCCATCTATTATTTTATAAATGCTGCTAAATTAAGAAGGGCATGAAAAGAGCGTATAATCTAATTTTGATGCTGTTAAAAGAATTCTTTTTAATAATCTTGGGAATACTCATTGCTGGTTTCGGCCTCAAGAGCTTCTTAATTCCTAATGGTTTTATTGACGGAGGAATAACAGGCATTTCTCTGCTCATTTCTTTTTTAACGCCCCTCTCTGCCCCAATACTTATCTTCGTATTGAATATACCTTTTATGTTTTTAGCCAGAAGGCAGGTAGGAACTATTTTTGCAATAAAAACATTCCTGGCAATTTTAGGGCTGTCATTATGCTTAATATTCATCCAATATCCGGTAATTACGTCAGATAAGCTTCTTGTTGCAGTTTTCGGCGGATTTCTGCTTGGGGCAGGAGTAGGATTGGCAGTCAGGGGTGGCAGCGTTCTGGACGGAACAGAAGTCCTTTCGCTCTATCTAACCAACAAAATAGGATTAAGCATTGGAGAGATTATATTCATAATAAACATAATAATATTCTCTTTTGCAGCATTTCTTTTAGGAATTGAAGCCGCGCTTTATTCAATACTTACTTATTTAGCAGCTTCAAAAACAATTGACTTTTTTGTTCAAGGAATTGAAGAATATATTGGAATCACGATAATTTCAAAAAAGAGCGATGAAATCAGAAAGAAATTAATAAAAGACTTTGGAAAAGGAGTTACAATATATAATGGAAAAAGAGGATATTTAGACAGCTCCGAAAAAGAAATAGATATATTATTTACCTTCGTTACCAGGCTGGAAGTTACCAAGATAAAGCAGGGAATAATTCTAACAGACCCTGAAGCCGTAATAATAGAGCAGGGAATAAAAGAAGTTAGGGGTGGGATAATTAAGAAAAGGCCTCTTCACTAAAATCAAGCAGCCTCGTCCCTAACCCCAGCCTCTGTAACATAAAATTGGCACTCATTGTCAGGCAAGTTCGGAGAATCAACTAATTTAGCCACCCTTGAACCCTGCTTGCCTCTTCTTAAATATATTCTAAATTTTGCTGCATGCCCTATGATATGCCCCCCTACATGTGTCGTAGGGTCTCCGAACATCATCGCCGGATTTGACATAACTTGATTCGTAACATAAACCGCTAAATTGTGCTGCTCGGCTATCCTCGTCAAATTGTGCAGATACCTGTTCAACTTCTGTTGCCTGTCAGCCAACTGCCCCCTTCCCGCAAATTCAGCCCTAAAATGTGCAGTCAAAGAATCAATAATTATTAATTTTATGGGCTCTCCATCTTTAATCATTTCGCTGATTTTATCCAGCAATAAAATCTGATGATCGGAATTAAAAGCTCTCGCGACAAGAATATTCTTTAGAACCTTTTCAGGAT
The DNA here is from genome assembly GCA_964397725.1 of Candidatus Woesearchaeota archaeon. Taxonomy (GTDB): domain Archaea; phylum Nanobdellota; class Nanobdellia; order Pacearchaeales; family GW2011-AR1; genus CAYNKB01. Next base: position 2,620 of record CAYNKB010000053.1, read on the forward strand.
TAGCTCCAATCCCTTCTGCAATTTGCTTAATTCTTTGCGGAACAAAAGTTCCTTCCGTATCAATAAAAACAGCCTTCCCATTTCCTCCTCCCTGCTCTTTAGGCATCTGAACGTTAACAGCAAGTGTAAAGGCAAGCTGACTTTTTCCGCTTCCAAAAGCTCCATAACATTCAGTCATAGCTTTCGTCTCTACTCCCTTTCCTCCTAAAAGTTTATTAAAATTCTCACTCCCCGTTGTAATAAAAAGAACATCTTCTCTTCTCTTGGCAAATTCAACTCCATCCACAAATCCGAGTTTCATCATGCTTCTGGCTGCCTGTATCGCTTTCCTTGCCACAGCCTCTCCAACCCCAGCCATCTCAGATAAAGCGCTCGGTGACATAACAGCAAGCCCCATCAAATCATAAACTCCCGCAGCCTCCAGCTTCGCCGCAATTCCGGGCCCTATCCCCGGAACATCAGTTATTTTAGCCTCAGCAACAGCCTCTTCAGAAGCCTCTTTTTCCTCACTCTTTGCCATCAATACTCATTAAATCAGCTCTTTATAAATTTTATATCACTCAAGAATATAATTAACTTCTTTTTATAAAATACCCTATCCTGTTTCCTTCTCTTTCTACTCTCAACATTTCCCCTAATCCACTAAGATAAAACCTAACTCTATATAAAGAGAGATTATTATTATTTGCAATATCATTACTAGTTGCTCCAGGATTTTTTATTAAATAATCCTTAATCTGCTCAACCCTTTGGTTTACATTTTTTTTATTTACGTTTGGAGAAACCTTTTTATAGAGTTCAATACCTCTTGCAACACAACTTCCAAATTCATCTCCAAAACTAACATTTATTGCATTTCCACAAGACAAATGTTCTCTCACTGGCGCAACAAACTCATCTAAATACCTTCTTCCTTTGTCAAGAATCTCTACTTCAGATAACTTTTCTCCTCCTATCCAGGGAAAAATTCTTTCTAAAAATCCCTGTCTTTCAAGATGACAAAGAATGCCTGAAATATGACCTAAAAATTTATAATCAAAAGCCTTTGCAATGGAATAGCTATCAAATTCTCCATCCGTGCGTTTAACAAATTCAATAACTCTCCTTGTTAAATCCGGACGATTAAGTAATAAATTTGCTTCGCTTATATCTTTCTCTTCAACTCTTGCAAAAGTAAATTTTCCTTTTGGTAAATCTCCGACAGAATCAAATCTAACAAATCCTACCTTAGATAATGCAATTAAATGCGCAAAAATACATGAACGCCTCAAACTAATCAGTTCAACCAAATCTGTTTCCCTTCTCATACTTCCCCCTAAAAGTTCCAAAATCCTTATTCTATTATAGGGACTTCTTGTTTCTCCTCTGGAAGCTGTTGATCCCAAAACAGAATACATACTAATTTCATTATCGACTGTCCACTTTAAGGCCGAAGACGCAATTGGTACTCCATAAATTCTTCCGGCTTCCGTCAAACTATATCCAATTGTCTGTAAATCTGCCTTGTCCCTAATTATAGTTTGTTTAGCAACTAAAGCAATATCATGCAAAGTATCTCCATATCTTCCAAACACACGCACATTAGGAAGATAACCTCTCCCTCTTGTCCCTTTAATACTTGCTTTTATTTCATGATAATCCCTCGGAATATCATCTAAATGTAATAAAGTAACGCTCTTAAACTCTGTATTTACAGCATTAGCTACAACTTCAAGTCTTCCTTCTAAATCCTTAGGAAATAGCTTTTCGTTTCTTTCCTCCAAGTCTTCAATTATATCATCTTCCATAAAAAACCCATCAGAAAACAACTTTTAAAACCTTCCTCAAGCCTTAGCTTCTAGTTCCTTTATAAGTTCCCCACCCTTTATCTCCCCAACATCTGAAATAGTAAATTCAACAGTATTGTACAATTCATTAGCTCTGACATTCCCAGAAAATACCCTCTCTTCTCCTAAAAGTTCTTTGCCCTTCAAATCAAACTTGTCCAAAGAAAATATTTCCTCATCACTCAATCCCAATTTGTTAATCTGCTCTCCAAATAAAACACATCTCATATTTTCCGTTCCGTCATCTAAAACAAGATTCAACAAAGCCCTTTTCTTCGCTTCAAATTCCCCATGCTCAGCGCACTTTCCTCCTGTAGCTTTTTTCCCGCAGGTAGGACAGACTTCAAAATACCTTGGTTGAAAAGCCTGAACAATAAAAGCCCGAATTTTAGCGCTCTGCCCCGGCCTTAAATCTTTTAATTTCATTTCCCCATAAACTCTCTCAATAATAACTTCTCCCATACTTTCCTTGCTCTTTTTTAAATCTGAAAAACTTCCTAAATGCAGTTCCCCATTTCTTACTCCTCCATTCGAAATTTCTATAACATCCCCTTTCTTTATTTTCTCTTTTTCAATTAGCTCAATATGATTAACATCCCATAAAACAACCTTTATATTCGAAGTATCATCAGCCAATAATAAATTAGCCACCTTCCCTTCTCTCCCATTCTTATTATATGCTCTTATAGAATAAACATCCACTATTTTGCCAATAACATTTGCCCTTTTCATTCCCTGCACTAACTGGGAAATTTTCATCCTCTCCTGGTCAAAATTAATTCCCAACTCCGCAGCCACTATTTGTGCAGCCCCCTCCTTGCTTACCAAACCGCTCAGCTTCGCTCTTTTCGCTTCAACTTTCCTCTCTATCTCCTCCCTTTTCAATCCTGAAGACGCTGATATCCTGTCAACAAGCTGCTCATAGTTATCCACCATGAATCCCCAAAACAACAGGCATTTAAAAGTATTATTATACCAAGATTTT
>CAYNKB010000054.1:0-5227 GCA_964397725.1 Candidatus Woesearchaeota archaeon
AGATTTCTAATTATATTTCCAGGCTGGATTTCTCAAACCCTGAAGAGAGGAAAATTCTCTCGGCAACAATAGATTCTTTAAAAAGAAACATAAAAATCCTTAATAATTCTATACCTGACTTGCTGAAGAATATATCTCTTGTCAAGAAACTTCCGGCAAAATCCGACAAGACGAATCTGGAAAAAGTGTCTTATAATAGGTCGCAGTCTGATGTGGAAGTTACTATCGCTGCAAAGGACAGGGAGAAATTCCTGAAGGAGCTAAGCATAAGCGAGAACCTAATAAGAAAACTGAAGAGCAAATCAAAGGAGAAAAAAGAAGAGTTTCAGGAGTTTAAGGCTGCTAGAGGATACCTTAAATTTGCCAACAAGATTTTTCTAAGAAAGGCTATAGAATACATCAACAAAGGATACTTTAGATCTATGTCTGTTCAGATTAAAAAGGCAAATATAGACGTGCTGCTTGAATCTTATGTGGCTATGATACTTCTTACTTCTGTTATTTCTTTTATAGGAAGCATCTTTTTAGTTATATTTCTATTGTTTTTCAATATAAGTTTGGCTTGGCCCATAATAAGTTTTTATGAAGGCTCTATAGGATTAAGGCTTGCTAAAGTGATAGTGCTGATTATTGCTGTTCCTGCTGCGACTTTCTTTATGCTTTACATTTATCCATCTACTGAAAGAAGCTCCATTTCCAGAAGAATAGATCAGGAACTGCCATTTGCAGTCATTCATATGAGTGCAATTTCAGGATCTGGAATTGAGCCAAGCGAAATATTCAAGATTATAGGGCTAAGCAGGGAATATCCGGCTTTAAGGAGAGAAATAAGAAAAGTTCTAAATCAAATTAACTTATATGGATATGATTTGGTGACTGCATTAAATAATGTTTCCAAAAGCACTCCAAGCCAGAAGCTGTCTGAATTGTTCGGAGGGCTGTCTACAACAATATATTCTGGGGGGAGTTTGCAGACGTTCTTTGAAAAGAGAGCGGAAACTCTTCTTATAAGCTACAGGCTTGAAAGGGAGAAGTTTACCAAGGTTGCAGAAACTTTTATGGATATTTATATCAGTGTTGTTATAGCAGCACCTATGATTTTAATGCTCCTATTAATCATGATTTCTGTTTCTGGAATTTCAGTCGGTTTCGGGCCAGGACAAATAAGTCTATTAATAATCCTTGTCATCTCACTTATGAATATCCTTTTCCTTGCATTTCTGCATGTGAAACAACCATCATACTAATGAGACTAAAAAAAATGCACTGGTTCGGAATAGTTTTTGCAGGAATAACTATAGTTATAGCTGGGATATTTTATTTGAATGGGGAAGATGCAAACTTATTTTTATTCCTTGTGGGAATAGCATTTACTATTGTCGCGCTTCCTTTTGTTGCAGGACTCATTATTGAAAACAAGCAGGAACAGGAAATTAATGAAATGTTTCTGGAATTCTCAAGAAATCTTGCAGAGAGCGTAACCACAGGAACGCCCATAAGCAAAAGTATCATTAATATGAGAAAAAAGAACTATGGATATCTTAGCCAGCATATATCAAAGATGGCTAACCAGATAGAATTGGGCATACCTGTTCAAAAGGCTTTTGAAACTTTTGCAAATGATGTCGGAAGCCCAGTTATAAGAAGAGCTGTTGCTTTAATCAGCGAAGCGGAAAAAGCCGGAGGAGAAATTGATTATATTTTGGAGAGCGTGGCAAAATCTATTGCTGAAATTGAAAAACTAAAGAAAGAGAGAAGGGCAGCAATATATAATTTGGTTGTTCAGGGATATATAATTTTCTTCATATTTATAGGAATCATGCTTGTTATGCAGTTTAAGATACTTCCATTGACGCAGGGAATAGGGAGCTTCAATTTGCTCGGGGGAAATATAGCAAATATAGCAAATGCGCAGGTGGAGGAATCTGCCGGACCAGACTTGGAGAGCTTGGGAAGGTCTTTCCTTTATCTTCTTTTAACGCAGGGATTTTTCGCGGGACTTACGATAGGAAAGCTGGCAGAGGGCTCTATAAAAGCAGGGGTAAAGCATTCTTTTATATTAATGATTGCGGCATTCTTGATTTCAAGCGGGGCTAAATTGCTTTTAGGATGACTTATCTATTAAATAGAAGATTTCATTATTTGAAGAAAAAGTTTTATATGAATATCCTAGCCTATTAATAAGAAGTTCAAGCCAGCGCCTTTCAGGAAAATTCATCGGCTTACCGGATAACTTCTTTGTTGCAAAACTAATCAAAAGATATTTACAAGGAGATTTTAAAATAATATTTTCTGCTAACTTATGAGATTTTTTCTCTATTATATCGAGGACTTTGAATAAGAGGCAAATATCTGCCTTTGGAAGAGAAAAAGAATCGTCTTTTCTTAAATCGCAGATAAAAACTTTTCCAGGTATTTTATTTTTCTTAAAAAATACTTCAATTAAGGATAACTCTTCTTTATTTATATCAGAAGCATAATATTTAACCCCTTTGGAGGCAAGAGCTATAGGATTTAAGCCACAACCTAAATCAAGAATTGACTTTATCTTAAGATTCTTGAGCAAAGCATTGAGTTTTGGATAAAATTCAATTCTTTCAGCCGTAGAAGTGTGAGTCCTCAACAAGCCATTTATATTTAAAGAGTCTAGTAATTCTGCTCTTGATTTTATGCTCTTTCTAAATCTACCGGTTAGATTTCTTAAGTCTGAACGAATAATTTTTATTAGAACCCGAGCGTCTGCAGAATTCAAATTCTGCAAATTCAAATTATATTTTTTAAGAGCTTTTTCCAAGCTGTCCTGAACTACAGAATCGTCTATGCCTCTAAGTTCCGGCTTTTGCTTTATTTTCTTTATCAAATCCACGCTATCTTCCATCCGATGTCCAGGAAGAAGATATATAAATCTTTATTCATTTTTTGATTGATGAAAAAGAGAGGCTTGAGCCACATAGAGATGATTGTTTCTTTCTTATTATTTATAGGGTTTGTAAGCGTGGCTTTATATTTTTTCAGCCCCACTAATACAAGCAGACTGGTTGATTCAACGCTGACTTACTCTTTTAGGGAAATTGAAAACAACGTCAGCGTTGGCTTGAATATCTATTCTGTGAAGATTAACAAAGATAATATTCCTTCTATTGCAATCAATATACCTGATGCAGATATAAAAGATATAAAAAAGAATGTAAGAGTTGAAAGTATAAATGGAAACGTTTTGCCCTCAAAGAGAATAGGAGATTTAGTTCATGTTAAACTTTCTGGGGAGAAATTCATCTATGTTAAATTCAGCAGAGATTACACACCATATAGTCAGGAGCCAAGCGATGGAGTAAATAATATTGATTATACTATTGGAACTTCAAGCGCAGATATAGTGGTGTCGGAAAAGAGATTCCTTGATTTAAATAAGAGCTATTACTCCGACTATATTAAATTAAAGAGCGGGGAATTTAATCTTCCAAACAGGGTTGACTTTGGATTTAGCCTTAACTTTAATAATAGAAAGATAGAAGCAAAAAAGGATATACCTGCTGGATTGGATGTCTTTTCTGATATAAGACAAGTTCCTGTTATAAATAGTTCAGGAGCATCAGAATTGGCAAATATAATAGTTGAAGTATGGTAAACAAAAAAGGATTAATAAGAATAATTGAAGCGAGCATTGCGATATTAATAATATTTGCAGCTTTATTTATAGTATTCCTCAATAGGCCAGCTCCTGAAGAAAGAGATTTAGGAAGAATAATTCATCCATTACTTGAGCAGATATCACAGGATAATATTCTTAGAAATAGCATATTAGACTATGATACTGCAAAAGATGAAAATTACGAGCATAATAGTGCAATTCTAGCAGAATTAAACTCTTTTCTTGATACGAAGATAACAAATCCAAGCTTAAACTATATAGTTAAAATTTGTGGAATTGATGGTATATGCGCGCTCCCAAGCGTTCCTACTTCATCTGGAGGAGAGATTTTTGCCGAAGAAAGGATAATCAGCACAACAATAGACAGAGAAAGTTTTACTCCTAAAAAAATTAAATTATTCCTTTGGCAGATAAGGTAAAAAAATTTCTGATTTTGTGTCTAATAAGTATAAGCGTGCGACATAAATAATGTTTATAAAGTCCTTTTTGCTTTAAAAAAGATGAAGAGGCTGAGCTTTGCAATAATATTATTTGGGGCTGTTTTGGCTTTTTTAAGTGTTGCGAGCGCATTAAATGACTGCACAGGAGATTCACAAACTATATTGAAACTTTCTGGGGCAGATAATGCTCATGGAGCTATATGGAGTGATTCTGTATATTCATACAAAATATGCTACAATGAAAAATTTACAGATAGTTATACTGGAGCAAATCCTCATGCGTGCAACAGCAATTCTGTGCTGAGGCTTTCGGGAAATACAAATGCTCATGCGGGAAGCGATTATAATGTAGAAGTTTGTTTTGGAGATTTAACCTGTAGAATAACAAACGGAGCTGTACAAACTGGAGAGGTTTTGATTGTTTCACTTTCAGCTTTGACGAACGCGCACTTATCCTCTGGGAACAATTATCCGTATAAAGTTTATTGCAAGCCAGGAACGCCTGCTCCTACGGGAGATTTTGGAGACTTGATTTGGACAGATATGCAAGATACTGCAATAACAAGCAGTTTTGTGAACAGGACTGTTAAATTAGTAGCCAATAGCGGATTTGCTGAAGGAACTGAAGTAATATTTGATATTGTTGAAAAAGATTTAACTGCGCCAACAGATATTGCAACTTTAACTGGACAGATAGATGCTGGCGGAAAGGCTGTTGTTGAGTGGGATATAACTGATGAAGTTATGGAGCTTGCTGGGGAAGGTACAGCTGAATTCGTATTTACTGCATCAGCTAATGGAAAGAATAAAGAAAGCGATGTTTTAAGTGTTGCAAATGTTCAGGGTCCAAACGATGCTCCTACTGCAACCATAATCTCTCCCTTGGATAAAGGAGTTTATTTTGTCAATGAAAGTATAAAATTTGAAGGTTTATGCGAAGACTTGGAAAGCAGTGTGGATTATAATTGGAAGGTTTTAGATGGAACAGGAAGTCCAATATTTAATGATAAAATTGAACCTAAATTTAATGTTACTTTTCAAACAGATGGACAAAAATTGATAACTTTGAGATGTGTTGATAAGCAATTAAAATCTGCGGAGGACAGGGTTTCTATAATTGTTCTTGGAAGTGTTT
>CAYNKB010000055.1:0-5151 GCA_964397725.1 Candidatus Woesearchaeota archaeon
CAACATTTGTATACAGCAAATCCTGCGCGTCCGTATTTACAGCTATAATCTCGCACCCTTTAATTCCAATTTCCTTCATTCTTGAAACTGAATTTCCTCCCCCTCCTCCGCATCCTATAACTTTCACTCTCGCGCTCTGCTTTTGCAATAGCGTTTCAAGCTCGCGGTCTATAGAATTTTCAGGACTACCACTTTTTTCAATAAATATCTCAGCCATAATTACATCACACTTTGGTTATTTATAAGGATTATTGTGCTACCCTAAGCCTTCTTTTCTTCTCCAGAATATTTTTTCTTTTCTTCATTCTTTTCCTCGAAATCAAGCTCTTTTCCAATCAGCTCCTTGAATTTGTCGCTGAAAGCTTTTACAAAACCTTCCAGGACTTTTGGTCCCTTGACAATAATCTTTTCTTTAACCTCAAACTCCGGCACGAACTTAAAAATTACTTCAAATAACGCCTTTGCCTTTTCAATTTCACTTTCAACTTTTCTTACAATTTTAAATTTATACTTCAAATTTTTTCCAGAAAGTGGATTGTTAAAATCAGTGCTTACTCTCGCTCCGGAAACAGCTATAATCTTTACAATTGTATTATCTAATGCAAGAACCATTCCAGGTCGGGGATTTACTTTTTTCTCTGTAAATGCCTTTAGTGGAAGCACCCTGATTAGCTCTCTTCTTCTCTCTCCAAAACCCTCTTTTGGGGAAACTTCAATTTCATATTCTTTCCCAATTTCTTTTCCTTCCAAAGCCTTGTCCAATCCTGGAATAACAAATCCCTCCCCTATGCAGACAACACTCTCTCTTGCCTTTTCTTTTTCATTAATCTTTTTTAAGTCCTCTTCAATGTTGGAGTCAAACGGCTCTCCATTTACATATCCAGTGTATTTTATTTCTATGAAATCTCCTTTCTTAGTTCTTTCCATGTTTAGTTTATTACAAAAGTGGTTTAAAAGGGTTTCTAATTAGTTTTTGAGTACCTTGGATCAAACTGCAACTCGCCCCACTTAATAGGACTTATATTTTGCATTGAAAGCCAATCATTCACAACTGAGTAAAATTGTTTTCTATTTAATCTGTATTCTAAGAACTTACTCAAGAAAGTGCCTTCTTTTTTGTAAGGTCTATTTTGATAATCAAGCAACTCATTCATTCTTTCAAGTCCAATCTTAATGTAATCTTCTGAATCTGCTTGAATAATAGGGCTTAAATAAACAAAATTAGATAATATCCTCTTAATAGAAACTACTTGTGCAATTCTATTGTTAGCTACCCTAACTATCATTTTCGCCCCCTCTGATAATTCTTCTTCAGAAAGAACATTACCCCTTCGGCTTTGTTTAATAAACGCTCTTCGGGCATTCTTTATCAATAGCTCTTTGTCATCCCAGTTAATTAAACCCTCTCTAATTTCTTTCACATTACAGCCATAACTTTCCCTTATTCTTTTTACCTCTTGTGCAATATATGGTGCCACAATTTTTAATATTTCTAATTCCCCTTGATCCATCATAGAGAAATCTCCAACTCCATAAATAGCTCTTTCTAAATTTCCTGATAAAGGATCAATTACTCGCTCAGATCCTCCCCTACACGTCCTCATTTTTTCTATTCTTTCCTTTCTTCTTATAGAAATTTTTGCTTTTGTTTCATCAATAAATCTTCTTACGCCCTCTCCAAAGCCCATATTCCCGTTTATTGAGTATACAATTCTCCCAAATTTTTCAAAAAAAGAGCCTGCAATCCCCTCCACCCCTGACTCAAATTCATAAGGAAGCTCCCCCCTGGATATCCACAAACTGATTTGATTTCTTGCTTCCCCAAGCCTACTTTCAAGATTGGCTGGATTTTTTACATAAATAGGTTTCCAATGACGACTTTTTCTCCATTTAATTCTAGAAGCTAGACTTAAACTCTCTTCCAAAGATGTTGATTGTCCGTTAATTTCAATTCCTTTGAATCTGCTTCTAGCAAGATATTTAATCCCAGTTCTTGCAACTTTATCATCATCTTCATACTTTATCATTCCAGATAAATCCAAAGCTTTAGCGACAATTGTAGGAAGAGACATTTCCTCATTGACTGGTTGTGTTGAAGATTCGTGAAATGGGAAAGCCATCTGGCCTTTAATAAAATAATTTCTAAATCTTGTGCTCCCGAATTTTTTTGACTTTGGAGCCCTTTTTACATCAACATATTTTGCTTGATCCTTTGAATTAAAAACAACTAGGCTTCTAAAGAAAAATGCAAGTTTACTGACATCTGATAAAGCCATAAATTTGGTTCACAGTAAGTTTTATAAACGTTTCTTGTCAGTTTCAATTATGGTTTTAAAAGTAATTGACGCAACACAAGCTCGCTCAGGCACAACTTTGCTTGTTGATGGGCAGGCCTGCACTGTAAAGTCAAACGATATCTCAAAAACCGGCAAGCATGGTGCGGCAAAGTGCAGGATAGAAGCTATAGAAATTTTTTCTGGAAAGAAAAAGATAGTTGCAGTTCCAGGGCACCAAAGATTTGATGTTCCATTGATAGAAAAGAAAAAAGCGCAAGTCTTAAATGTATCAGAAACTACTGCCTCTATTATGGACCTTGAATCCTATGAAACTATTGATGTTCCTTTCTTGGATGAATTAAAAGATCAGCTCGCTCCAGAAAAGCAGGTTGAATATTGGGATATTGAAGGGAAAAAAATGATAATGAGGGTAATGTAAATGGGAACAAAAATACCGGTAGCACAGAAAAGGCTTTTTGCAGGAGTTTTTGTATGCAAGGATTGCAGCCATAAAATGAGAACTCAGGCTGTCCGCGTCCTCGCAAAGAAAGTGAAGTGCAGATACTGCGGAAGCACGGCATTCAGGACAATAAGGAAGAAATAAATAATGAAAAAAGGTGATTTGTAAATGAACGCGTTTTTAATATATGACTTAACTTTCTTAGTTGTTTTCACACTTGGAGTAATTATATTTCTTTACACACATAAAAAAAATCTTCAAAGGCAGGGATTATTATATCTTTATAGAACGAAAATAGGAATCAAATTTATAGACTCATTCACGAAAAAGTATAAAAAAATACTAAAACCCCTGCAGTATCTTATTTTAACTTCAGGATATTTGTTGATGGCTGGAATGATTTACCTTCTTGCAAAGTTTTCCTGGGTTTATTTAACATCTCCTGTGGCTGCAAAAGCGCTGAAAGTTCCGGTTTTAATTCCTTTAGTTCCATATCTTCCAGATTTGTTTAAGCTTGACTTCCTGCCTTCCTTTAATTTCACATACTGGATAATCATAATAGCAATTATAGCAATACCCCACGAGTTTGCTCATGGGATTTTTGCAAGGCTTCATAAAATAAAAGTCCATTCCACAGGTTTTGGATTTTTGGGGCCATTTTTAGCTGCGTTCGTTGAGCCGGATGAAAAGCAGATGGCCAAGGCAAAGAAATTTCCCCAATTGTCTATTCTTGCAGCAGGAACATTTGCTAATGTCATATTCACAATAATATTCACAATAATATTATGGATTTTCTTTATCTCCTCCTTTGCCCCTGCAGGATTGTATTTCACTTCTTATTCAACTTCTGTTTTGAATGTTTCTCAAGTTCAAATACCCTCTGACTTTCTTAATCAGGACTTTGTAGAATTAAGCTATCAAAATCAAACTTATTTTGCAAGCTCATCAGTTCTTCAGCAAACCCTTCAAAGCGGCCTGCCTTTAATTGCAGTTTACGATAACACTCCAGCATTTAATGTCAAGTTGCAGGGAGCCATAACTCATATTGATGGAGCTCCAATAACTTCCCTGTCAGAGCTGACTGAATCCATCCAAGCCCATAATCCAGGAGATATAATTTCAATAAGAACAGCGGTTCAGGATAATGTAAGAGATAATAATATAGAATTTAAAGATTATAATCTAAAGCTGGGGGAAAGAGAAGGGGAAGCATTTTTGGGAATTGGAATCGCTCCGGTTCAGCAGCAATCAGGGCTTTTAGGATGGGTTTTTAATTTCATAACAAAAATAAAAGACCCTTTGATTTATTATGAGTCTTCCCTAGGAGCCCTAGGGTGGTTTATCTATTATTTATTATGGTGGACTGTTTTAATCTGCATCTCCGTAGCTTTAGTTAACATGCTTCCGGTTGGAATCTTCGATGGAGGAAGATTCTTTTACCTTACTGTTTGGAGTCTAACAGGTTCTGAGAAAATAGCAAAGAAAGCTTTCGCAATTTCAACTTGGCTCATTCTCGCGCTTATAGCTGCCCTGATGGTTAAGTGGGTTTTGATATTTGTCTAAAAAGATTTAACAATAAAACCCTCTTCAAGGTTCTGGTAGAAAAATACTAAGTTCGTTACGGAGTTAGAAAGATAATTTTAATCACAGAAAAATCTTCAGATTTAAATGGGAACTAATCTAATGCTTCCAGTCTGGCAATACAATCTCTTTTAATAACTATTCCACGTTTATTTTTTTCAGGTTCAAGGTTAAAGTATTTGTAAGTGTCACCATCAAGAGGCCCTCCTGGAACAGCAAGGCTTCTGCCAAAAGCTATTAGGTTTAATGATCCTCTCTCTCCGCTGATTGTAGTAAGCTGATATGCTGGATTAAATAATATGTTCTTTTCGTCCACGGAAGAAACTCTCGCTAGATACGCGTTACCTGGTAATTTAGATTGGTCTGTTTGTACCAAGACTGCCCTTCCAATGAAATCTTTCATATTCATAAAAATAGTAAAAATTAGTAGTTTAAAAAACTAACTATCCTCCATTTAAGGCTCCAATAAATTCTCAGTATAAAAACCCTAAATCCTCTTCAAGTGTTTAAAATTCTATCAGTTAATCTGCTTCACGCCGTCCTTTGTAAATACAACTAATCTTATTCCCACAGGCACAGATAACAACGCAGATATAACAGCCATATGTTCTTTCCCATTTCCAGATGCAATGGACAGCGCAACTTCAAAATCTCCGGATAATTTATCCTTCATAACTTTCAATATATCTTCCTTCAATTCAATTAATGGCTTAGAAGTATCCACATTAACTATTTGTGTCTTTGAATTTGCCGGAAAAGCCCCCGCATTTTTATCTTTAATTATAATTGCCTTGTCATATTCCATTCTTTTCATCAAAGCAGTCACCTGCCCCC